>JBEKAG010000123.1:0-3667 GCA_050015955.1 Nitrososphaerales archaeon | reverse complement strand
AATAGGTTTGAACCCCTGGAGATATGACGCCACCGGTCAGGTTGAGAGACGCAGTCTGGCGTGGTGTTGCATAGCCGCCGGCAGACGGGTTAAGCGAAACAGTCCCGGGTACCGCCGCGTAGGCTACGTTGCCGCTGAGCAGAAGCAGCATCACCACTGGCATGATCGCAACGGCGAACCAAGTCGTCTTCGACCTCATGTCGACTACCTAGTCCCCATTCCCAGATATCTCGATTTTGTCTCTTTCCGCAGAAAGCGACCGCTCGAAAGCGCTAGACGGTATACGGCAGTATCTCGATGCCCTTCGATGAGAAGACAACGGTGTGGTACTTCCTGGAATGTTCAGTACCTCTCAGCTTCCTCACCATGAATCTCGTCTTCAACTCCATATTATCTGCAAGATAGTTCTCCATGTAGAAGACCCCGTCAGCAACAAACTCCTCCAGCCCAAGGGAGTACTCGGTCTGTTGTCCGAATCTACTCACGGTCACTATCGTGGTGATCTTCTCCCGTTTGAGGGTCTTGTATATCAACTGCATCAGGAAGCTGTAATCGACCTTCCCGGTCGCGCCGCTCAGGAACGCGGTCAGAGAGTCGATCACAAGCCTCTTGGCCTTGACTTCATCGATGGCAGTAAGAATCGTGTCGATGTTCGAACCCATTCCCCTCCCCTCCAGCGCCTCGAGGTCGAGCAGCCTGACCTTCTTGGCATCCTCCAGACGCTGAAAGTCTAGCCCAAGCTTCAGCATGTTCCGCCTCAGGCTCGTAGCGTCCTCCTCGAAGGTTGCGTAGACCGAAGGTTGGTTGAATTCCTTGGCCCCGTTGTAGGCGAACTCCGAAGACAGTATCGTCTTGCCCGTGCCTATCCCGCCGACCAGAAGGCAGAAGTCTCCCGGAGTAAAGCCACCCTGGATCAACGAATCGAGACCGGGGATGCCCGTCTGAACTCTTTCTGCGTTCGCCATGTGATTCTGCGCTCGGGCAGCCACCACGCCAACTATATGCTTTTTGTCCGCGAGCGCCGTCGGCCGGCAAAGACAGAATCCCGGAGAATTGACTAAAAACCATGTATTCGAGCCGAGAAATGTGGATTCTCAGTCCATATCGGTTTAGTACCCGAAGACCATCGATTCGCGCAGATGGGTTCCGTAGAGAAACTGCAAAGGAAGAACCAAGACTTCCTGTTGCTCGAGACAATCAAGAAGGTCGGGGTCCAGAACTATTCGCTCCTGTCTAGGCTAACGGGCCTGAATGCAGAGACGATCAGATACAAGGTCAACAGGCACCTGACGAGGCTGGGCCTTACGACCACCATCAACGTGGACTACGGCGAGCTGGGCCTCTCCATGGGCTACATTTCCGTCAAGCCAAACGGGGCGTCGGGGAAGTCGTGGCTCGACCGGATGAGTTACCTTGTCTTTGTCGCAAAGTGTTTTGGGTCGAACAGATACCTGTGTCTGGCCGCAGTTCCTTTCAGGCTGAAGAAGAAATACATTGACGCCCTCGAACAGATAAAGCAGGAAGGGCTCATCGAATCCTATGAGTACAGAGAACTCTACTGGGTGAGGTACCCACCCTTCAGGCCCGAATTCTACGACTTCGAAGAACGAAGATGGAGAATGGACTGGAACAGGTTCGACATGACGATGGGGGAGTCCGGGCGTGCTTTCATGTCAGTCAACAGAGACTCCGCCGTCGATTACGTCGACCTGAAGATACTCAGCGCTCTCCTCAAGGACCCTACCGCGCCACTGGCCAGGACGGCCAAGGAAATGGACGTGAACCCCAGGACCGTGCGCTACCACCACTCCGAGCACGTGGAGAAGAACAAGTTCATACTTAGCAACAACATCAGGTGGGTCAAGCCCTTTCAGGAGCGGAACCCCGGGGATGTCATGCAGGCGCTGATAGTCGCCCAGAAGCTGGATGAGGATGGGATGTCCAAGGTAAGGAAATTCTTCAACTGCCTGCCGTTCACCTGGTTAGAGGCTGGGACCGAGGAAAGAGACTATCTGGCCATTACCGACATCCCGCTCTCCGAATTCCAGACGTGCATGCAGCAGATCGAGATGCAACTGATGCGGGTCGGTAAGGCCTACGAGGTCATGATGCTGGACGCATCCAAGACCAAGCCGCTTTCTATTCCTGACGAGATGTTCGAAGAGAAGAGGGGATGGAGGCTGTACTCCGAGATCGAAGTCAGCCGGCGAGAAGTCAAACAGGAAGGAGCATGACCGCGGCGGGGAAGCTGTACGGGGAACTGGTCTACGGAGGCCACCTGCTGGCGCTCGGGACAGCAAGCATAGCTGCGACCGCTGCCCTCGTGCTCGGCAGGACCCCGACCTGGGACCTGCTGCTGATGGCGTATCTCTTCTCGTTCGGAGCCTATATGGTCAACCGTTCGTCCGACTTCGATCAGGACAGGGTCTCGCACCAGGAAAGGACTGCGTACCTAGAGGGAAGGAGACGCTTGCTGCCCTCGATCGCTGCCGGCAGTTTCGGAGCCGGGTATATCCTCGCGATACTTAGAAACCTGCCCCTTTTCGCCGGGCTCCTTGTCCCGCTCGTGCTTGCGGTTTCGTACAGCGTAGGCTCAGAAAGGATGGGGAGAGCCTTCGGAATGTCCCGTCTCAAAGAAGGTCTTTTCGTGAAGAACATGACGGTGTCGTTTGGCTGGTCTCTAATCCCGTTCCTGGTTGGGCTCTACTACCTGCAGCTCCCGGTCGCGCTAATCGCCCTCTGTCCGTTCGTTTTCCTTAGGTTGATGGTCAACACGGTCTTCTTCGACGTGCGCGACGTCGAAGAAGATGCGGCCGACGGGGTAAGGACTATTCCGGTCTCGCTCGGCACCGACGCGTCGCAGAGACTGATGGATGTGATGGACCTAGCTTCTGGGCTCTACGCGGCCCTGCTGGCCCTGTGTGGGGTCATCCCTGCATTCGCGGGTCTTCTCGTGCTCTTCACCCCCTATTCCTTCGTCTACAGATACTTCTCGCGTAGGTCGACGAAGCACAAGGACTCGTTGAGGGACCTGGCGGCAGACGGCGAATACGTTCTTTGGGGGTTCGTGACATGGCTTGGGATGATATGACGTGGGAAGCCCCTTGACCGACGACCGGGCAGTTGACTCTCTTCTCGCGCCATACAAAAGGGCTATCGAGGAAGGCCTGAGCGGAGTCAAGGAGAAGGAAAGCAGCCTGTCGGAAGTGGCCTACGAGTATGTTGTAGGCGGAGGGAAGATGCTGCGACCCTCAATCGTCTTGCTTGCCTGCGAGGCCGTAAGCGGGTCCTACGAGCCGGCCATGCCGATTGCCCTGGCCTACGAACTAGCTCACACGGCGTCGCTTACGCAGGACGACATCATCGACGAGTCGCCGACTAGGCACAACAAGCCGACAGCCCACACGAAGTACAACGTCACGACTGCTATTCTGATTTCCGACATGTTGATCTTTGAGATCTTCGAGCAGTTGAGTAGGTACGCGAGGGTCGACCCCTCCTCCAAGAGGGTGGCTGTCCTAATCGGGCACGTCGCAAGGGCGGCAAAGGATGCTGCGGAGGGCGAGTTCCTTGAGATGCAGCTGTCAAAGAAGAGAGACCCGTCAGTTGAGGACTACCTGAAGCTGGCTGGCCTGAAGACCGGGGCGCTGTTCGGCGCAGCGGCGGC
>JBEKAG010000122.1:0-3695 GCA_050015955.1 Nitrososphaerales archaeon | reverse complement strand
TGCCATCGCTTCCAGCAGTGACAGGGGTAGCCCTTCCTGCAGAGAAGGAAAAGCAAACACCATCGCCCGTCTGAGAATCTGAGCGACCTCCTCTCGTGTCACAGGCCCCTCGAATTCTACGATCCCAGGAGATAGTCCCATGTCCCGAGCCATCCGCTCGATCTCGGACCTCCCCGGTCCAAATCCGACGAGCAGAAACTTCACTCCCTCAACCCTAGCGGCCACAGTCTTGGCCGCCCTCAGAAGGATAGGCAGCCCCTTCTCAGGAACAAATCTTCCAGTCCAGAGGATCAGCTTCTCCGTAGGTTTGTCTCCTGGCCTGAAGAGCTCAGAGTCCACGCCGTTGGGGATAACCGAGATCTTACCCGCGGGACACCCGTATTCCACAGTGTCACGTGCGTCGACGTCGGTCAGGCAGATCACCCTGCTCGCAGTCTCGAATACGCGTCTGGCCACAGTCCTGAGATAGAGCCCCTCTGCCAAGTCCACCAGGGGTCCTCTGCTTACGCGAAGACCATGCACGGTGACAATCCCAGGAACCTTCAGCCTGGCGGCCGTCCTGATTGCCTGTGCGGTGGGCAGGAAGAGATGAGATTCGGCATGGATGATGTCAGGCATGAGCGTCGATACAACCTTTGGAAGACTCGGCAGGAATGGGTATTCGGGGAGGAAACTAAAGCCGACGTTGGGTCCCGGGAGCCTGAAGATTGTGAACCCTTCGACTGACTGTGAAGGCAGACTGTTGCCACTCTTGTTCCAGGTCACAAGACCGACTCTGTACCCAAAGGCCACCTGGCGCTGACAGAGCTCGAAGAAGTAGTCTCTCGGCATATCGGGGTAGAACAGGTGGCGGATTCGTACTAGATGCAAGCATTCACCGCCATGCCGCCCGCGCTACCCGGTTTCACCGACGGAGGAACACTTTCAATGGTATCCAAACCCATAAACTACTCCATGCCGCTCTGCACACACTCAGGGGCTCCGCGCATGCGTCCTCTTGTTATTCCCGACCTTCTCGGACGACGCTGATGAGCACCCACAACATGACTGCCACCGCCATGAAGACCAGTCCTACGACCGTCGACGCGACTGCAATCAGGGCAAGATTCGTCACCAACGCGTGCGTTTGTTCGAATAGGCTCAACGTCCACCACCAGAAACCCAACGCCACCAGCAGCGAGGCGAAACCGGGTACTCCGTAGAATATGAGCGGGTGTTTTATCGACAGCTGCTTCACCGTCGATAGCAAGACGTCCAGTCCGTGATAGACCGGATTGTGCGTCGATGACCCTTCGTCGTAGGATATCTCCACAGGGACTTCGAGAATCTTGAGGTGCGCCTCGCCCGCACGGGAGAGTATCTCCGTGCTTGCCCCCATCCCCATTTCGGACGGCGAGAGCAGCTCGATGGCCTTCCTGTCGTAGGCCCTGTAGCCGGACTGCGAATCAGTAATTCCAGCATAGGCCATCTGTCCCGACACCTTGTTGATAGTCGCGACGCCGACCCGCCTGTATCCCGGCATCCCCGATTGCCCGCCTTTCAGGAACCTTGACCCTATCACGACGTCGGCCTCCCCGGACAATACCGGGCCCGTGAGCTTCCCGATTTCCCTGGGGTCGTGCTGGCCATCGCCATCGATTGTGACCATCACGTCCCCTCCCGCTCGTCTTGCCTCTTTGAAGAGCGTCGACAGCGCGGCTCCGTAACCCATGTTACGCTCGTGGGCAATGACCTTCGCGCCGAGCGACCTTGAAATGTCGCCTGTCATGTCCTTGGAACCGTCATCACATACGATTACCATGTCCACACTTTTCTTCGCAAGGAGGATTACTTTGGCTATCGACTTCTCTACGTTGAACGCGGGAATCGCTGCAACTATCAATGCTCGAGCACCATCTCGCCGGAACCTCTCTTAAGCCTGACCCCACCGTGCGCGCGAGTGGGTCTTTTAGTTCGTCAGTTCTGCAAGCGATGACTGCTCATCGATTGTCTCTTCCTGTAGACTTTGGCGCAATTCTGCGCCATGATCCTCCTGAGGAACGGTAGCATCCCAACAACGCGGGCAATTTGGACAGAAATCACAGAATCAAGGGGAGGCGCGAGATAGTTCAGGTAGAAGATTTCGTCGTAGCCTCCCAGATTGGGGACGACTTCCTTTTCCCTTCGGCCTAGGACCGGGTAGTACAGGAAACCTGTTCCGGGTAAGGAGGGACTGTTCGCACACATGACTATTGCGTGTGACGAAGAGACTCTGAGCTTCTCCCTTACAATTCTCGCGGGGTCTCCTACGTGCTCGATCACTTGGTTGCTGTATGCTGCGTTGAAAGCGTCATCTCGGAACGGAAGGTTGTGGATGTCGGCACAAACGAACTCTGCTGATTGTCCTAGTCTGGTTGTCCTGGCTTGAGCTACTCTGAGCTTGTCAAACTCAATGTCTACACCTACCAAGCTTCTATCGTTATTTGAGAGTTCGAGAATCAGGTCACCGAAGCCGCAACCTGCGTCCAGAATCATGGTCTTGGGGGTGGTCAACCTAAGCAAGGTCTGTGCCCTTTCATAATGACGGTACCTGAGATAGCGATTATTGTAGACTGACTGATGCAAGGCGACCAGTGCATACTGGTATGAGCGAAACTCCGGATGCTTTGCGTAGAGCTCGTGAAGGAACTCCAAGTCCGAAGCCTCGCGGCTCACCATCAGCTCCGTAGTCTCGTCCTCTCGTCCACTACATCGAGGCCATGTAATATGTGTGCGCGGGCTTCGAGTCTAGGCTGGACAGGGGACGCAATCAACCTTCCGGGTACGTTTGGAGGCGAGTTCCACTAGGCGCGTTCGATGTCTTCGTCAGACATCCGCGTGTTATGCAGGAGCTGCTTGACTTGGGCACTGAGCTCCCTTTGCGGCTTCATCGTGAGCTTCGGTTCGGTCGGTTCGGTCGTTTCGGTCGTCAGAATGGGCACCTGTTGACCTAGATTCACGGCACTCCGTTTAGGAGTTCCCCTCCTTTCCCGCCCACTTTCGGTCTAAATTCGACCAGAATGACGACCGAATTTCGGTCTAAAGTCGATGCGTTTTACGCACGGGCTGAGCTGACAAAAAACGGTCGATTCGGTCGATTCGGTCGATTCGGTCGATTCGGTCAAACGGTCGAATAGGGGTTACCCCTCTGGGCCTAGACATGACAGGCCTACGACCTCGTGTTGACCTAGTGGTCGTTTGACCTCGATGCCCACAGCCAAGCCTACCCCTCTGCTGGCACAGATTGGGTGGCTGGATTGAAATCGGCCGAAATACGTTCTGAGCCTCTGACCAAATGGGCTAGTCAGTTGACCAGAAACTTGGCGCACGCGCACGCGATTGTCGCGCACTCGCTGCGGATGGGGTTTCTTTCCCAGACGGGTCTGGAAAGTGGATGCCGATATGCGAAAAGAAGGATGAGGGAACTGCTACTTCTTTGGTTCGTAAAAGACCTTCAGGTCGCTGAACTTACGCAGAAGTACGCTCTTCCTAGGCTTCGGTTCGATGAACTTGTAGGTCATTTCGCTGAGCTTCACCATGGCGGGGGACTGCCTTAGGTTGTCCAGCGAAGCGCGGCTGGGCATCTCCCAGAGGTCGTATGCATCGTAGTCTCCCTGCTCAACGGCAGATGGAATGACGGTCCCGTATGTTTCCAGAAACTTCATGCCTGACTCCTT
>JBEKAG010000121.1:0-3749 GCA_050015955.1 Nitrososphaerales archaeon | reverse complement strand
TTGCTTGCGGAACCCATCTCCCTGTAGTTCTGCTGGCCGGGAAGCCAGGCTTCGAGGTCGAAGGTCTTCGCCGACATGAAGCCGGTGTCGCCGCTGCAGAGCACAACTACCCTATAGGGCATCTCTAAGGCCTGATAGATACCCTCAATGTTCGAAAGCACTTCTTCATGAAGCTTCCAGCTCTCCTCCGGCCGACAGAAGACGACCTGTTCCACCTTGTAGAACTGGTGCGCGCGGAAGATCCCCTTGGTGTCCTTCCCGTGCGCACCGGCCTCGACCCGGAAGCAAGGACTGAATCCGCAGTACCTGATGGGCAGGTCGGAGCCCTCCAAGATTTCGTCCATGTGCATCGACACTAGCGGATGCTCTGAGGTTGCGATCAGGTGGAGGTCCTCGCCTTCAATCTTGTAGATTACGGGCCCAAAATCCTCCAGGTTCACCACTCCCTCGTAGGCGGCATGGTTGAGCATGAAAGGCGGCTCGACAGCCACGAATCCGCGCTCCCTGAGGAAGTCGAGTGCGTACTGCATTATCGCGTGTTCGAGTTTCACGGCGTCCCCCTTCAGGAAGAAGAATCTCGCTCCGGTGACTTTGGCGGCCCTTTCCATGTCCACCATGCCCAGCCCGGTCAGCAGGTCGATGTGATGCTTGGGTTCGAAGCCGAATTTGGGCTTCTTGCCCACCGACCTGACAATGAGGTTCTGGGTCTCGTCTTTCCCAGCCGGAACGCTTTCGTGGAGCATGTTGGGCAGGCTCATCAGGATGCCGTTCAGTCGTGCATACTTTTCGGCCGATTTCGCTTCCACGTCTTCTATCTCCTGGGGGATGGTCCTGACCTCCTTCAGCTTGTCCTCGATCGGGACTCCTCTCTTCTTCATTTCAGCGACCTGAGCGGTCAGCTCGTTCTGCCTGTGCCTGAGGTTGTCGACCTCGCTCTTGAACCTCCTCCATTCCGCGTCGGTTCTTACAGCCTCGTCGACAAGAGTGACCTTCTGGAGCGCCCCTCTTCTCTTGAGGTTGCTGACTATCGCCCCTGGGTCTTCCCTGACCAGCTTCACGTCGAGCACCGCGGGAGCCCCTCCATGCTTTCAGGTATCCCTAGCTCGTGATAAAAGCCATACCTCCTGAAACAGAAGGACGTCTTGGAGCACCGCCATCGCAGTCGAGACAGTCCTCGAGGGGGAATCGGATGCTATCCGGAACTCGAGAGTCTCACTCCTCACTCCCAACTCCAGGGTCATTCCACGAGGCAGCCCCTCGTTGTCCGGCGACAGGACCGTAGCTAGCTGACGACACACGCGTGCGTCCATGCACGTGATCGAGAGTCTGATCGTGGTTCTCATACGGGGATTCTTTCCGTGACGGCCTTTGAGAAGGCCTCAGCTGCTGCTGCCGGAATCCTCGCGCCCGCGGCCATCGGATGTCCCCCTCCGACCCCGCCGACCCCCTCAGCGGCTTCGCGCATAACCAGTCCCAGGTTCACGGTCCCGGGATACGAGTCCCCGATTCTTGAAGAGACTTTCAACTCAGAATCCCTGCTGGAAGAGGTGCCGACCACGACCTTGTCCTTGAATCCAGGCGATGAGGTGAGGATTGAAATCACGGGCCCAAGCAGCTTCTCGTCTACGATTCCCTCGCCCTTTACAAGTACAAGTGGGCCACGGTACTCGAACCTCGAGGCATCGCCTGTCAGGGCTTCGAGAGCCTTGTTGATTCCCGAGCGGTACTCCGAAAGGGTCTTCATCGCAGCTTTCAAGACCTCCGACCTATCGCCGAGACAGATCGAAATGCCCGTCCCCGGAACTGCCATCCTGCCACAGGCGTTGAGAAGGGTGGCGAACTCCCTTGCGTCCCTGAGCGGGGTGAAGGAGTCCTCGAACTCCAGAGCATAGACCTCGCCGATCAGGCCAGCAATGGCGTCGGTCGCCCCCTCGGCCGACCCGAGCATGCTAGCGATGACTTCTGTCAGCTTCATCTTTTCTTCGACCGAAAGGGACGAGATCGTCCTCCAAGTCCCCCCGTCCTTGAGCGGGAGGCCGGACTCGTGGAGCGCCGACAGCACAGCGTCCTTGCGGCCGGTCACCCCCTTCAGGAAAGGGGTCGAAGTCAACGCGACAGACTCGTGGATGGGCCGTGTCTCCCTCCCGGTGAACATCAGATCCTTGGATAGGGCCAGAAGACCTGACGACTGCGCCTCCTCCATCGCTGCTCTATTGAGCCCAGTCAAGGACCTCCCCTGACCTCGGTCCTGTCTGTCTGCCACCGCCCCCACAACCGCAAGCGGAGATAGGTCCCTGTTGGAGGGGTCGACCGAGGCTGCGAAGAAGTAGGCCATCGACGACGAACAGGCCTCTCTGCCGCCGTCGAACCCGTACGCCCAGGCGTTGACGACTGCCGGATTTGACATATCAGCCTCGGAGAGCTGGTGATGGTCTATCACAAGGTACCGGCCGTCGAAGGCGGCCGCCAACTCCGCCGTGAGGGTGGACGCGAGGTCGGTGAATATGTAGAAGTCGTACCGCTGTGCCTCGAGCTGGCCAATTGCCTTGGAATCTAGGTCAGGAACAGTCCGCAGCGTGACGTTGGCTCCTGTCCGCATCAGAGATGCGAAAACAATCGAACCGCTTGCAAGTCCGTCGGCGTCGACGTGAGTGACGATGAGTATCCTTCGTCCGCTTCGAGCGAGCTTCAGGATTTCCGGAGCGAGAGCCCTGTACCTGCTGAGGAGGCCATCGAGATCGGCCGTCAATGTGGGTCTGCCTCCGGCTAAGCCAGCTGGGCGACGACCGCTGTATACTTGAAGTCGTTGGACAGCATGCCCCTTTCCTTGTAGTACTTCGAAAGGCGGTAAATCTTGGCTTCGACCAGTTCGAGGGAATGGACGTTCTTTCTGTCGCTGCGGTGTATCGTCAGGTGTCTCTGGATCTTCTGGGCACGCTCGATGAGGTCCTGGAGGTCCTGCGGCAGCTTCGGAGAAGCCTTCCCCTCAGCCAGCACCCTGCCGATCGACTTTCCGAGGAGGGGCTTCGTCAGTGGAACTCCGTAGTCGTCTCTTAGGGCGAGGCCTATCCTGCTCTGAGGTATCCCTTCTTTCGCAAGCTTCAGGATGACAGCCCTTACCTCCTCGGGCGTGTACCTCACCCAACTAGGAGCACCCTTGCTGGGCGGCCTAGTCTGGTGCGACTTGCCGTGCCTGTGCGAATGAATCCGGGCCAAACTGCAACCTTCCTGCCGAGTCCGCTGATTTGTGCTGATAAAGGTTACCCGCTGCGATTCATACTCAGCCACCGGCCGAAGTCTCTGAGGGCAATCGCCCTGTGAGAAATGGCGCATTTCTCTGCGAATGTCAACTGAGCCATGGTTCTTCTTCTTCCAGTCGGGACAAAGATGGGGTCGAAACCAAAACCACCCTGCCCAAGGGGGCGGAGTGCCATCCTTCCCATCAATCGACCCGTGAAAGAGCGAGGCCCAGAAGAACCGTCGCAGTATGCGACCGCGCTCACGAATTCGGCGCCTCGGGCGCTCATCCCGTCCATCAACTTCAGAATTCCGTCGAGCCCCAAAGTAGTGAAAGCAAAGGAAGCAGAAGTCCCAGGGAACCCTCGGAGGCATTCGATGAAGAGCCCAGTGTCCTCCACGAAGAGAGGCTTCCGCGCGGTCTGAAAGACCTCTGCCGCGGCATGGACAGCAACCTCTGAGGGGTCGCCGGACTGGAGCTCCGGACCCTTGGACGGAAAGCGACGCAGGAC
>JBEKAG010000120.1:0-3758 GCA_050015955.1 Nitrososphaerales archaeon | reverse complement strand
GCTCGGCTACGCCTCGCTCGCCGGTTCGACCGATAGCGGCTTGATTGTTTGCGGCGAAACTTAGCACCAGAAATCTATGGATGATTGTAGTTCGGAACTATGTTGAAAGTGTACGTTGGGCTGGCGGCAGTTGATTGGGGAACGACGAAAGTCACGCTTGCACTTGTGACCGGGTTTGTGCCGCAGAAACCTGCATACTGGCCTAGCGTCAAGTCCATCTTCGTTGTTGTGTTAGAGTTTGGTGCGAAGGTGTAGACTTGGGAGATGTACGACCCTGCCTGTCCGCCACACCCCCAGTTTGTCTGTCCCTGTAGACTGGCGCTGATTTGAGCGTAGACGGTATAGTTCTGAGTGTTCTGCACTTGGAAGGTGAAGGTCTTGGTCGCGTTGCTATACGTGTCTGCGATTATCACTAGTGAGGAAGTTGGAACTGCGGTGACAGAGGTCACAGTTGTCGTGACATACACACTCGTCGTTTGAACATAGACAATCGTGTTCGATACTGTCACCACCTGCACTGTTTTCTGTTGTAAGATGGAAACCTGTTGGTTCAGGGTCGAAACCTGTTGGTTCAATCCTGCGACTTGGTTCCCCAAATTGGAGTTTTGACTTGACATTGCAGATTCTTGTTCGTTGACGGCTACAACTTGCTGACTTAACCCTGCTACCTGCCCCTTCAGGCTCGTATTCTGTTCCGAAAGAGCGGAGAGTCCGGAATTGCTTGAGTAGATTCCGTAAGCGACGGCACAGATGAGGATTACGCCCACGGCGATTGTTGCGATGACGGAGGAATTCCCTTGCATGCTGGAGATACGTCAAAGTTGATAGATAAGGCTGAACCCCTTGGACTTCCAGCGCGCGTTGATAGATTTGGAATTCATAATGGGTTATAAGTGCGCGCGCTGAAGGAAGCCACAGAAGGCAAGTAGAGAGATTGCCCATAAAG
Source organism: Nitrososphaerales archaeon (assembly GCA_050015955.1). Lineage (GTDB taxonomy): Archaea > Thermoproteota > Nitrososphaeria > Nitrososphaerales > Gagatemarchaeaceae > UBA183. Next base: position 2,812 of record JBEKAG010000120.1, on the reverse strand, counting down.
AAAATCAAGGAAGTGCTGGAACCTTGTCCCAGATGCAGAGGAACGGGCAAAATACCTGGGAAACTGTATGATTGGGTTCGCAGTCCTTGTCCTAATGACGCCCCTGGCCATCCGGGGCAAGTGCTCACGAAGAAAGTAGTATGGACATAATCCGTATAGTGGCGTAAAGAGCCTAGACCTAAAAGCTGCAAAGCCTACCCGTGCCCACCACTGCTACATCCCACCAGAAAAAAGACATCGCTTCACTCCAGACGAAGCAAGGGAAGCCGTCAGAAGACTCAAGGAGAAATTCCCAAACCACTACAAGACATTCTCCGAGAAGGGGCACCTAGCCCAATGGGGCAAAGTCTGGGAAACCTACGCCATCATTGCACAAGACACAGCCTTTCAGAACTACCTCGAGTTCAGAAATCGACCTCTCAGAGAAAGGACAGTAGCGAGCGCCAAATCAGCTGTTAGAGACTTCCTCGCCTACCTAGGGATACCCATCACAACGACAGCCCTATCCGAGCTCATCAGGAAGACTAGGGCAGACCACCGAAACGAAGACTTCACTACCGACAGGAAGCTAACCGCGTTTGGCAAGGGCCCACCTTCAACCAACTCCCAATACGTCGGATACATGAAAGCTATCTTTGAAAAGAACGACTGCCCTCTGACAAAGGCATTCGCACCACCACAATCAACCAAGAAGACCAAACGAATAAGCGCAGGAATCCTGAAGGCGATCTACGACAGCCTACCACGCGACGAGCTCCGACTACTCACAGACCTATGCACCCACGTACCTGAAAGGGTACAAGCCGTGTGCGTCAAGACCCCCATTTCAGCATGGGAAGACCAGGAGAAATACACTGTAATCCGCTTCGACCCCGAAGAGACCAAAGTTCACTACGAACACATCGGCATTCTACCCAGAGAACTAGCCGACCGCATCCGCCAATACGCGAAAATGACGGGAAGATTCCCTAACGCACCATTCCCTAACGCCGAGACCCTATGGCAGGAAGTCACGAAATGGACTGTAGAGCACTTTGGCATCCGCCTCACTTCACAATATTGCCGCGAGTTCGCGATTTACACCGTCGAGGGGACTCGGAGCTGACATAGCGGGGCGAGTGCTTTGCCGACCTCTCGATTTCACCTGATTCCGGTGCAGTTGAAGCTCACATAAGAAAACTCTGCGAAGGGTCTGAGCCAGAAGGGTCCAAGCGTCTCATTCAAGCGGTCTCGTAGGTCTGAAATCGGCTACGCGCTCAGCTCGATAGTCTCTTCGAAGAACCTTCGGGTAGTCCCGCTGGCTGGGGAATCGAACGGGTCGACGCTGACAACCACAGGAAGATTGTTCACGGCATGACCCATGCAAAGGCACATCCTCGGTGGGAGGGTTCTGACTATCGCCTTTACGGTGTCAGTATCAGCCATGGAGGCTTGGGAGACAAGGTTCAGGTCAGAGTCGCTGCTGAAGTTGTAGAGGAAAATGTTGTCCACTTGCCTGTAGATCTTCTGGTCGATTGCGTCAGGCTGGTTCGTGACGAAAACGGTGAAGACCCCGAAGTGGCGCATCCTGGTAATGAGGTCCTCCCAGTACGTGTCCCTGAGGTACAGGTGGGCCTCCTCGGCGAAGAGGAATACGGGCGGTATCTTCCTGCGCTCCAGTAGCTCCACTATCCTGGAGAGCATCAACTCGACAACCATCTTCCTATTCAGAGGAGAAACGTAACTCAAGGTCACAATCAGCGCACCCCCTCCTTGGTTCATGTCGAAGAAACTCTGGAGGTCGAACTGCTGGTAGGGCGAATCCGAGAAGAGACCACAAGAAGCAATGGTGTGGTACCTGGCGAAAAGGGCGTCTCTCACGAACTCATTGCACCGCCACTGGCGAATCGCCGACTCGAGCGACGCCAAGGAGAGCTCGTTGCGGCTCTCGAGTTGCTCCCAGATCTTCACGAACTCGCGCAACGAAGTCCCGGGCATGTCCAACGAGTGGGAAAGGAGGTTCGTGATTGAGCGGAGGCCCACCGTGGCCAAGGAGAACTTCATGTCGCGGCCAGGCCTCATAGCCCTGACCTTGCCGTCGACCGCGGTTCTGGTCCCGTCCTTCCGCTGGCCGATCGACGCGTACTCGTCATTCAGGTCGAAGACCACGGAGTAGGCTCCGTGCTCGAGCAGGCCCCTGAGGAGCATCTTCGCGAGGTGTGACTTGCCCGACTCCTTCCTCCCCGTGATGACCGTTATCCTTCCGTCGAGCGCCTCCGCAGGGACGGAGAATTCGGAGCCAGAGTCGACGCTTCCTATCCTGATCTTTCTTGCCCCAAGCGAGGGCAGCGTCTCCGACAGGTCTTCCACCATCAGTCTTCGCACCCTCGAATTGGTCCTAGAGGGCATCCAGTCGGCGCGCGGGGTCAGCCGGCCTGCAGAAATCGTCCCTCTGACCTTGCAGAGCAGAATCCGCATGTCTCTCATCAGGGCGGAAATAGTCGTGAGATCGGTAGGGTCAGCCGTCACCCCGCGGGCTGATGCCGAAAGGACTTCCTCCCGTGCTATCTCCTCCTCGATTCCCTCAATGTCGAGATACCGCTCGTCGTAGACCTGAAGGACGAGGCTCTGTTTCTCGACCGCGGCCACAAGGTAGTCGCCAACCATGGTTGGCTCTCTGGGTGACGCGACAACCAGTATGTCATCGGACTCCTTCCTGAGTATCTTCAGAGGCTAAGCTCCTCCCTTGAAGCTGCCCAGGGCAATCCTCCTGAGCGAGAAGGTGGGAAGTTGTTTGAGCCTGAAGCGCTTCGTTACGTACGCCTTCAGGGCC
>JBEKAG010000119.1:0-3772 GCA_050015955.1 Nitrososphaerales archaeon | reverse complement strand
GAGCTTGTATGTGAAGATCTTCTCCACACCGAAGGCGTTGGCGTAGGTCACCCGACTGATGAGCCAACCCGTGGTGGAGTTGAAACTCATGGTGGTCAGCGCAAAAGTGGAGTTTTGAGAAGTCTGGCCTGGGGAAACACCAAAGCCCATGGTGAAGTTGACGTTGATCAAGCCGGGGCTCCTGCTTATTGTCGCATTGACCCTCTCGATGCCGCTTTGGGTAGCGTTCCCAGTGCCAGTCGGGATGCCAGTCACTGTCACGTTTACGCCCATGTTCACCACCTTGCCGACGTGCAGGTCCGTATACGTGAAGGGGTACCACCCTATCCACGGCTGGCTCCAGTACGTCAAGTTGTTGAACGGGTCGAAGATTGAAGTGACGTTTCTGTTGGTCAGAGGAGGGTTCACGACGGTGCTATTGTAGACCGTCAGGTTTTCGGTGTATGCTGCCTCTCCCACAGGTCCAGTGGCGTTGACCGCGTTGATCCAGAGCGCGAACTGATTCATTATCGAGGAGCTGAAGTTTCCGTTTGGGGTAGCGTACGTAGTGAAGATCTCGTAGGAGTAGACCGCTGAATCGCTTGGGGTTAGACTCACTGTGTTGGCGAGCGCCGGTCCGGGCGCCAGGAGTAAGACTGCGAGCGCGAGTGAGACTGCGATGAGGCTACTTCGCAACATTGCTCCCCATCGGCCCGTCGAGTCCCATGGAAAACGCGTCGTGCGCCTCCTTCGCGAAGTGGCAGGCGACCTGGCGACCGGGAGCGATCTCCCGGAGCGGAGGCTCGGTCTCTGAACATATCGTCTGGGCGAAGGGGCACCTGGGGTGGAACCGGCATCCCGGGGGCGGGGAGATGTTGGTCGGAATTTCGCCCGCCGCTAGCACCCTGACTTTCGGCGCCTCGGGGTCGGGGACTGGGACTGCGGCGGTGAGAGCATGCGTGTAGGGGTGGTAGGGCGATGACACGACCTCCTGGGCCGGTCCTCTCTCCACTATCTTCCCGACGTACATAATTGCGAGCTCGTCGACCATGTCCTTCGAGAGGGCCAGGTCGTGGGTCACCATAAGAATCGAGATCCCTCTCTTCTCACGTATCGAGAGGAGGACGTTGATGACTTCGGCGCGGATGGAAACGTCCAGCATCGACACGGGCTCGTCGGCGAGGATCAACTCGGGGTCGAGGACGAGAGCCCGCGCTATCGCCACCCTCTGGCTCTGCCCGCCTGAGAGTTCGTGCGGGTACCTGTAGAGGTACTCCTCTGGAGGGGTGATTTGGACATCTTGGAGAGCTTTTGTCACCCTTTCGATCGCCTCTCTCCTGGAGGACACGAGCCTGTTCACGAATAGTCCCTCTGCCACGATGTCGAAGACGGTCATCCTGGGGTTGACGGATTCGTAGGGGTCTTGGAAGACTACCTGCATCTTCGTCCTGTACTTCCTCAACTGACTCCTAGACAGCTTCGAGATCTCTTCACCCTTGAACAAGATCGAACCGGAGGTCGGGGGCGTAAGCATCAGGGCGGTCCTCAGGACGGTGGTTTTCCCTGAGCCGCTTTCTCCCGCCAGCCCGAATATCTCGTTCTTCCGTATCTCGAAGGTCACGTCATCCACGGCGTGGACCTTGCCCCCTGCCGCTCTCGACAGGGATTGGGCGAAGCTTCGTCTGACCGAGAAAAACTTCGTCAGATGTTCAACTCTCAGGATGACCTCCCTTTCGCTGCTCAAACTTGTCCACCTCGCCTAGTCCTGATTTCTCTCCAAAAGTGGCAGGCTACCAAATGGTCCTTCGCTGCTTCCAGGAGCGGGGGCTCCGTTGTCCTGCAGACCTCTTCCGCGTAGGGGCACCTGGGGTGGAACCGGCATCCCGTCGGAGGCTCGATGAGGTCAGGGGGCGACCCGGGGACCGACGTGAGTGCCTCCTTGGGTTTCCTGATGTCAGCGAAGGCCCCGAGGAGTCCGAGAGTGTACGGGTGAAGCGCAGACTTGTAGACATCCTTGCTGGAGCCGTACTCCACGAACTTGCCGGCGTACATTATTGCTGTCGTGTCGCTCATCTGTGCGACGAGCGCGAGGTCGTGACTGATGAGAATAATGGATGTCCCAAAGTCGTTCCTAAGACTCATCAACAGCCTTATGATGCCGGCCTGGACAATCACGTCTAGGGCGGTCGTGGGTTCGTCGGCGATCAGAACCTTCGGGCTCAGAGCCAGGGACATCGCGATCATGGCTCTCTGCTTCATCCCTCCGCTGAACTCGTGAGGGTAGTGCCTTCCCCGAGACGGATCGACGCCTACCAGCTTGAGGAGCTCTTCCGTCCTCGTTCTGGAGTCGGACTTTGACACGTCACTGTGTGAGGTTATCGCCTCAGCGATCTGGTCTCCCACTTTGAACACTGGGTTGAGCGAGTTCATGGCGCCCTGTGGGACCATCGCTATCTTTGTCCACCTGACTTTCCGCCTTACGTCCGTGTCTCTCATAGGAATCAGGTCTATTCCGTCGATTACGATCTTCCCCTCCTTGATTATCCCGTTGCTTGGAAGGAGTTTGAGCAGCGTTATCGCCAGGCTTGACTTACCGCACCCGCTTTCTCCGACGATTCCAAGGATTTCGCCCTCCTCCACGTTGAAGTTCAGTCCGTCGACCGCTTTGACCTCCCCGGCCGAGGTAGTGTAGTACATGCGGAGACCTTCGACTTCGAGCAGGGCCATCTAGATTACCTTGCACGCAACCTCGGGTTGAAGATTGAATCGAGGGCGAAACCCACAAGCACGAATGCGAGTGAAAGCGCTGCGATTGCGATGCCCGGAGGGAGGAACCACCACCAGACGTAGCTGGCGGCAGAGTCCGACACCGCGAAGGGGAGCGACTGAGTGAGCATGATCCCCCAGGTCATCGTGTATATGGAGTGGACCGAAACCGAAAGGAAATCGAGGGCAGCCTCCAGCAGAATGAATCCTGAGACGTTGAGCGCGACCTGCGAGTAAACGAGACCCATGACGTTGGGGAGTATGTGCTTCCTGAGTATGTGCCCTGTGCCTCCCCCAACGGCACGTGACGCTTCCACGTACGCCCTCTCCTTTACGGTCAGGACCTGACTGCGTATTATCTTGGCGATGGAAGGCCACGAGATGATTATGAAGAGCAATATGATCCAGTAGTAGACGTTCGCCGATAGCGTCGGGTTCTGCTGAATTATGAACACCACGATTATGAGGAAGGGAAAGAACGGGAGAACCAGGACGAAGTCGGTCACCCTACTGAGAATCTCGTCCCACACCCCCCCAAGATATCCCGAGGCAAGTCCGGCAAGGGCGCCAAGCGCGACTGCGCCCACCCCTGACAGTATCCCTATGAGGAGTGAGATCTGCGAGCCCCAGACAAACTCAGACCAGACGTCTCTGCCTTGGGCGTCGGTTCCCAAAAGGCCATAGGCCTGGCCGCTTATGTGGAAGTTGACCGACACTATTAGCATCGAGAACGAAGTGTGGGCACCTGGAACGCAGGTGTGAGCCTGCACAGAACCTCCGGGTCGGCATGGAACCCCCTGCAACTGCATCGTCAGTTGGTACGTTCCGGTCTTGTTGAAGACGATTGTGGAGGGATTGACCGAGGTTCCCAACTCGGGGATGTCGCTCCCCGGGAGGAGCCCACTCGTGACGTTCACCTGTCCCCACCCCTGCCCGAGCCAGTCAGGGGTGATGTCGACCTGGCCCGATACTACGGGGTCATTGACCGTGGCAAGGGAGAAATTGCCGGTGGGGCCTGATATTATGA
>JBEKAG010000118.1:0-3781 GCA_050015955.1 Nitrososphaerales archaeon | reverse complement strand
ACCTTGCCGTATTCCTGACCCGGACGATTCTTCCCGGAACAGCAACGACGTCGCTTGGGTCTTCGGAGTCTCCTGCGACGCAAGCAATGTTGACCGACACTTCTGGCATAGCAGATGCGAAACTTGAGGATGACTCGATCAGCTTCACTGCCTGAGCCACCTCATCAACAACCGCCGATTGCTTTTCAGCTTTCTTGCCGTAAGCCTTCATGCAAACATCGCACTGAGCGAGTGACGGGTACATCTTCCTGTGGAAGCCGCAGACCGAGCCGCGGCCGAGCAAGTCAAACCAGATAGTGCGAATTGTCTCAACCGCGTCGGCAGGGTTCCTCTTGACTTCTTCGGCGAGCAGAGCAGCGTATCTGTCGGCGTCTTCTTTGTTCACTGACATGGTTGCCATCAAGGAGTAAGATTTCTTCCCTTCTGAAGACAGATAATGGCTGACTGACGCTTGAGTCACTCCCAGTAAAGACGAGATCTTTGTTTGGGAGAATCCTTCCCTGTGCAATGATTTTGCCACCAGCTGTCTCAGCGGTGGAAGGAAGTAGTCAGTCATGACTTCGTCGGGAGGTTGCACGATATAAGCCGGTTATCTACCCGTTTATAAACGCCTAGAGGGCCAGCGCCGGCATGGACGGCGCGGACAGTAAGGGGGGCGTCCTGAGCACTCCCGTGCTTGCAGAGGCCATAGTTATGGTGGCTCTATCCGCCGTGCTCTTCTCGGTAAAGCTAGTCACATTCCCCCAAGGGGGAGAAATCACGCTTGGTTCGATGACCCCAATCATACTGCTATCCCTGCGAAGGGGACCCAAAGTGGGGGTCTTTGCCGGGATCGTCTTCGGACTGATCGTGTTGGAACTCGAACCTTTCATTTTCAACGTGCCTTGGCAGGTGCTCTTGGACTATCCCATGGCCTTCGGGGCGCTTGGGCTGTCAGGTCTTGTGAAGTACCGACCGGGGAACTGGGCAGGAGCAGCCTCAATTGGGTCACGGTCATTCCTAGTTCCGTTGCTGGGTCCGATAATCGGAGTAGGAGGCAGGTTCTTCTGCCACTTCCTTTCGGGAATCATCTTCTTCGCGATGGACGCCCCGGCGGGAGAGAGCCCAGCGCTGTACTCGGCGCTGTACAACGGGGCATTTCTTCTTCCTGAGTTCGTCATAACTGAGTTCATCCTGTTTCTGTTGTTGCAAAGGAATATCCTGAACGTATTTCGATGAGTGGCGATGCCCCTGCGCACCCGGTCCCCGGATAGTCACGAGAAGGTGATTTACGGAAAAGCGGGAAGGGAGTTCCTCGAAGGAATTGTCTACCGGAATCTCGGGGTGAGGAGATCAAAGGTAATCAAAGGCCCGGGACGGGGACTGGACAACGCGATCATCGGGCTTGGTGGGAAGAAAGTCATGATCCTGACGGTCGATCCGGTCTCTATCATCCCATCGCTCGGAATGGAGTTGTCCGCCTGGTTGAGCGTCCACCTAATTGCGTCGGACTACACCACGTCGGGTTTGAGGCCCGAATACGTGACTTTCAGCTTTAACTTCCCACCTGAGCTGAGCGACGCCGACCGTGGAGAGTACGTCAGGTCGACAGGGGAGGAGTGCAGTAGGCTGGGGATCACCATAGCCGCTGGTCACACCGGGAGCTATCCCGGAGCAGGTTTCACTGTCATCGGAGCGGGCTCGATGTTCGGGTTCGGGCGAAAAGGAGGTTACGTCGACCCCTCGATGGCTAGGCCTGGTGATGCGATTCTGATGACCAAGCAGGCGGGCATCGAGGCGACTGCCTCGTTGGCACTCTCGTTTCGGAAATATCTAGAGAACAATGTGGGCCGCCTCAGAGCGACACGTGCGAGGAAACTGATTAGGTCGTGCTCGACCGTGGCCGATGCCCTAACGGCTTCGAGAATCGGCTTGGGCAGGGGCGGGATAACCTCGATGCATGATGCGACCGAAGGGGGCGTCCTGGGAGGCCTCGAAGAGATGGCGTTTGCATCAAAGACCGCATTCCATGTGGACGAGGACAGGATCCACGTTTCAGAGGAGGTGGGCGTGGTTTGCGGAGCCTTCGGCCTCGACCCCCTCAGTTCGCTTAGTGAAGGGACGCTCCTGCTGACCTGCAACCCAAACAGGCTCGATGATGTGAAAGAGGAATTCGACAGATCAGAGATACCAATCTGGGAAATCGGGACTGTCAGAGACGGGGCGGCGCTATGGGTCACCAGGGGAGGCGGACGTCCAAAGAGAATCAAGCCTGGGACGGACAGATACTGGGTCGCCTACAGGGACGCAATCGACACGGGCTTGAAGTAGCAATATCGCGCCAGGTAAATGAATTCATCAGGGCGCGCGCAGCATCAATGAGGGTGACCCATGGTTTCAAGGCCATGCGCCTAGTGTCGACCTGGCATGGAAGACCGGCCTCCTCTGCGCCTCAGGCGAGAGCTCACCGACCCGACATCTCGTTTATCATTACCCGAGACGAAGTGGCAGGTTAGAGGATGTCGACCACTGAACGGGCAGCTCGCGTCCTGAAGTCGCTGAAGGACGAGGAGTGGAGGACGCTGGCAGGGCTGGAGGAGGCAGCTACCGGGCATGGGACGGCAGACATCGGCAGGCTTGCGAGGATGAGCCGGCTTCCTCTTGAGCGAGTGCGGTTCGCAGTCGGACAGCTCGAGAAAAGGGAGTTGGTGAGCCGGCGGGGGTCTGGGTATGCGCTGACGAAGGAAGCGGTCGAAGCCATGGCGCTCAGAGACTACGTGAAGAGGGATCTGATCTTCGCTTTGGGTGCGGTCATCGCGAAGGGCAAGGAGTCGGACGTTTACGAGACGCTCACTGAGGAGGGTTCGCCACTCGCCCTGAAGTTCTACAAGCTCGGAAGAACGAGCTTCACCAAGGTGAGGAAGAAGAGGTTCAGAGAGGGGACCGAAATGAGGAGCTGGATGACTGCAAACTACGAGGCCGCCAAGAGGGAGTACACGGCACTGAAGAAGCTCGAGGGCCTGTCGCCGGTCTTCCCTAGGGCGATCGCCTTCAACAGGAGCACCGTCCTTTTGGAGGAGCTGTCCGGAGTCAGGCTTTCTCAAAGACCAGAGCTCGTAGATCCTGCTGCGGCGGCGCGCACCGTCATAGAATCGATCAGGATGGCGTTTCGTCTAGCAGGGTTGGTCAACGCCGACCTCAGCGAGTACAATATCCTCACGACCGGGACTGCACTGTGGCTAATAGACTGGCCTCAGGCGGTTGGGATGGGTCATCCCAACTGTAGAGAGCTACTCGAACACGATGTGACGGCTGTCGTCAGGTTCTTCCGGAAGGCCTATGGTGTCGAGCTGGATGAGAAGAAGGCGCTACTCTTTGCGACAGGAGAGGAGGAGAACCTAGAATAGCACTGGCGCATCGCCCGCGCATCTTGGGGGGCTCCCTACAGACGATCCTCTATCCTGATGTAGAGGACATTGTTTCCCCTGATCACGACCTTTCCGTAGTTGGCCTTCTTTGAGCCATTCTCCGACTCCTCCGCGTCCATTAGAATGACATTCATGAACGAGTCTACGTTGGACATCTTTCCTCTGTACTCGAGGTCGTTCTTGAGCCTGACCGAAACCTGTTTGCTGGTAGCCTTCTGGAGCACGTTCAGGGGGCGCTTGGCCTGGGGAGGAGGCTGAGAACTCATTCGGACTTTTTCTCGGGGCGTCGTGTCAGAGTTAAAAAGACATCGGTATCGAAACGGTAGCGAAGACAGATGGGTTGACTGCAGATGACTTCAGAGTTTACCGGAACT
>JBEKAG010000117.1:0-3790 GCA_050015955.1 Nitrososphaerales archaeon | reverse complement strand
TTCGACCACCTCGACTTCGGAACCATCGGGCCGAAGAACCGCGATGGTGGTTGGGTCTACGAAGAGGGCGTAGGCGGTATCTGCACCGACGTAGTTCTTGAGCTGCTTCTCCCATTGCTCTTAGCGCGCGCGAGAGAGAATTCCTAGCGTCTTTGCTCTACTTAGAGAGTCGAGACCTCGTGCAAGAGAACACCGCATCAGCTCCGAAACTCAGCCAGCTTGTTCCAGCGGGGCCACCTCCTCCCGATCGCGAAGTCCAAGCTGAGCCGGGAAGGACCGAATGCCGCCATCGCGGCGAGGAACATGACTGACGCAAGTGCGTACACAGCTCCTGTCCCTACATCTGTTGAACCTGGTCCGTATGGCCCGCCGAACCCCTCTGGCACTGACCAGATGACTAGGCTCAGAAAGAAGCTTGCCGTAAAGGCGAGCTTCTGCAACAGGCCGACGACCAGGCATACCCCGATGGCGAGCTCAAGTGCGCCTGTGGAGTACACGACGAATGCAGGGTTCGATGACGTAGCTGACGCCCAAAATGAGAACCATCCCGCAAGCCAGGAGGGCTGGCCCGCAGCAGCGTCCGAAACCATCCCCGAAAAGGCGTCGACGAAGCCAGGCTGAAACTTCAGAGCCCCGTCAATCAGCCAGAACGCTCCGAAGACCACTCTGGCGGCAACTTTGAGAGCAGCGGCGTTCCTAAGGAACCATGCGTCGGAGTTGATACCCAATGGATTGGGACGGTGGAAGACACTATAAGAACTAAAGCGAGGATGGTGATTCTACCGAGCAATCCAGATTACGCTCCTCTAAACGGACAGAGCCCATTCTGAGCCTGTTTGTCTGCGGGCGCGCGCTAGTCAGAAGTAGCGCCCTTCTGTTTCCCGGCGACCGCACACTTTGACCACAAGAAGTAGCGCGCGCTGGATTGCTCGAGGAGATTGGCGTCAGCGCAGCTTCAGCCATAATGGTAGACGTCGGAGTCGTGATCTTTCTCTTCGTGCCCTCTCTCATGGCGATTGCACAAAAGTGCAACTGGTGGCCCGGGAAAGTAAGGCAGGATTTGCCCTCAGAAATCCCTCACAAGAACCAAAGGACCTTTGACAGCTTGAAGCTCATCATCTTTGGAGCGACAGGTGGAACGGGCAGGCAGCTTGGTCTGCCCCGGGGGGGATTTCGACCCGAACAGGTTCGTTACGGGCCTGGCGGGACTCGCACCCAAACAGGTCCGGAAAGTGGATTCGGACAGAAGGAAGGACTGCCTTACTCCAGCCCGACCCTCTTCAGCAGGTCGAGATACCTCGGGTCAGTGCGAATGCCGTCTAATTGCGGGTCGTAAGTGATTGTCTGAAGGAAAAACTCCCTCCTGGAATAGGAGCGCTCCAGCCACTCGAACCCCTTGTCGCTCTCGCCCAGGTAGAAGTAAAACCCTGCAATCCAGACCGCGCCAGCCCTGAGCATTTGTGTGCCGACATCCTGGTAGTGGGTCTCAAGCTCGGGCAGGAGCCTTCTGACTGTTTGCCTGTCATCCTCCAGGTATGCGATGTCCGCCTCTGCGGCGATCCTCGCAATGGGGGAGGAGTTTCGAAGGAGCTCGACGTGGGTCGCATACTCGCGCCTCATGTCGTCGAACATCTTCATCTTGCCGTAGGAGTAACCTATCACGCTGTGCCCATAGGTGAACCCCAACTCTGTGGCCTTCCTCATCGGTTCAATCGCTCTGCCGTACTCCCTCCTGGCCCAGTAGAACGCTCCATGATTGAAGTTAATTATCGGCGATAACGGGTCGAGCTCCAAGGCCTTCTCGATGTGTTCGAGGGCTTCGTCCCACCTCAGTTGAGCAGTGAGCATCATGAAGTACCAACTGTGAGCCATGGCGTAACTCGGCTTCAGCTCGATTGCCCTCTTGAACTCCTCTTCTGCCAGCCGAGGGTCGTATTCGTCATGGTGCAACGACCCCTTCGTAGCGTGGGCTTCAGCCAGTCCCGGGTCGAGCTCTAGGGCCCTCGCCACCATCGTCTTGGCCTTCTCCATACTCGCCTCAAGGTCGATGTTCCAGTTGCTGCGAAGTACCAGACAGCAATCCGCCTGTCCGACGTACCCCAGGGCGAAGCTAGGGTCTTCGTGTACGGCCAGTTCGAAGTACTCCATAGCTTTCTTTATGTCCTCAATGCCTCGCCTGTTCCAATGGTACCTCCCCTTCAGGTAGAGCGCGTAAGCGGTAGTGCTCTCCGTGGGCTTCTTCTCGATCCGTTCCATCTCTGGGGAGAGAATCCTGACGCGCAGAGCGTCCGCCACTTGCTTCGCGACGTCGCTCTGGACCTCGAAGATGTCGTCCAGCTCCCTGTCGTAGTTCTGAGCCCACAGGTGCCTGTCTCCGGCCACATCAATCAGCTGGGTTGTCACTCGTATCTTGTTGCCAGCTTTCTTGAAGCTCCCTTCCAAGACGGATCCGACTTCAAGCTCTCTCCCGATTTCCTTCACCTTCTTGGTCGTCCCCTTGTAGCCCATCACCGATGTTCTGGAAATGACGCTTAGACCGCTAATCCCAGCGACAGTCGAAATGATTTCGTCTGTAATGCCATCCGCGAAATACACATCGTCAGGGTCGGGGCTGAAGCTGGCGAAGGGGAGTATCGCGATTCTATTTGCCGGATATGAGGCGGACTCCCTCGTGGTGGACTGCTCCCAAGGCATTACAATCTTGTACACTTCGATGGGTTCTCTTACGTTCCTCAAGGCCTTTGGTCCCAGGCTCGTCATCGGAAGTTCGAACTTGTTCTCCACCTGATCGTAGACCTGACGCGTAAGACACACGCCTCCGTCTTCAGCGAGAGGCTCGACCCTTGATGCCACGTTGACTGCGTCGCCCGATATGTCCCACTGAGACTCTACCACGTCTCCAAGGTGGACGCCCACCCTCAGATGCACCCTCTTCTCGCTCGGCAGAATGATGTTGAACTCTCTAGTTGCCCTCTGGATGTCGTAGGCACACCTCACGGCGTCCAAGGCGCTGAGGAACTCGACCAAGAAGGCATCCCCCATTGTCTTGATTTCTTTGCCGCTGTGCCTCGCGAGAATGGGCCTGATTAGCTTCTTCTGCTCCTCGACCATGGCGAGCGAGAGAGACTCGTTCCTTTGCCCAAGAGCAGTATAGCCGACCATATCCGTGAACATTATCGCCGCGAGTCTCCGCCCGCTCTGGGACAAGGCTTCCTTTCGGTCAAGCATGGAGTCGCACGATAAAGCCGTTATGGAGTGATCCAAGAAGGAATGGCAGAGCTGTACGGCCTGGCCGGGACTTTACAACTATTGTAGGCGTCCCAACATGCAGACGGATGGAAGGAAGTAGCGGGCTCGGTGGGGCCAACTCCTGAACTCGTTCCGAAAGTGGACTTCCCCTAAGAAAAGCGCCCGAAAAGGGACTCTTCTCTCAATCACACATTGGCCGTCGCCCATCAGACGACACATAACGGCCGCGCAATCCATGGCTCTCGCAGGAACGGACTTATTCCGTCAAAGATCTATTCGTTCCGCGCAGACGGCGGACGAGTTCCTTCATCAGGTTCACTCCGATGTCAGGCTTGGACCGCACAAGGCCCCAGAACGCCCAGGCAGTCAGTACATAGCAAGTCGTTGGTGCGATCGCCACGACATCCGCGGATCTAGGTTGGTCGTCGATTAGGGTCATTTCACCAAAAAAGTCACCCTTCTTGAGACCAGAGATGGTCTTGCCCTTACGCCGCACCTCCACGCTCCCGTCGGCTATCAGGTAGAACCCTACGCCTGTCTT
>JBEKAG010000116.1:0-3830 GCA_050015955.1 Nitrososphaerales archaeon | reverse complement strand
GAAGTTCTATGCTGGCATCTCGCTGAAGCACCTTCGCGCAGCTTCGAGAGGGGTGATAGTCATCGACAACGATACGCTGATGAGGTCTTCTCCGGAGGATTCCACCCTGACCAGCCTACACGACTCGGCCAACAGGGAGGCGGTCAACGCTCTAAGCTCCCTCCTCTCGAAGTCTTCCGAGACTTCTGTCTCGGTCGGCCTGAACAAACTGCTGGGGACAGTCCTCCAGGATGGCTACTCGTTGTTGGGCGTCTCGAGCAGCGGGTCGGTTGACAAGGCCGAGGAAGCACTAGCTGGGGCCGTCGTTTCGATAAGCAAGCTAGCGGAAGCCAAGGAGGTCAGCCGTGCAGTGGTGGTGCTCCGCGGCGATGCCTCGCTGTCAGGCCAAGAGGTCGGCCTAGTAGTAAAGAGGCTCGGCTCAATGATAAACAACCAAATGGTTGACGTAGAGTATGGGGTTAACTATTCAGGAACGGCTCAGCTGCAGGTCAGCCTCCTGGCGTCCGGGTTCACCTCGACGAAGTACGACGAGTACGACCCCCTCGGCGGGGTCCTCGCAGGAAGGACAATCGACGACGAAATGGACTCCGCCCTTCCGCTTGGTTTGGAGTCCCTGCAGTCCTGCGACTAGCCGAGCATAATCTGGACCTGTCTGAGGTCCTTCTCTTCGATTTTCCTGAAGATTGGTTTCGGTTCGCCTATTTCCTGTCCTGCCTCGACCCTCAATGCGGAGGCCGAAGCCCAGCCGTCCTCCCTGAGCGGTCTGTCGAAGCCCAGCTGGGCCCAGATCTCCTCCGAACTGAACGGCAGAAATGGATTCATCAGGGTTGCGAGTCCGGCCACAAGGTTGCAGGAGCAGTATATCGTTGTGGGTTCTTCTTCAGCGTTCTCCCAAGGCGCCTTGTGCTGGAAGTAACGGTTGCAGCTCCCTGAGAAGTCGAGGACCTTCTTGAGTGCCCTGTCATAGTGCCCCTCCTCTATCAGCCGACCAGTTTCTCTGACCGCTTCTTCGAGTTCCCTCAAGACCGCCTCCTCCTCCTTGCCCGCTCTGCTCGGCTCAGGGACGACCCCGCCATGCTTGTTCTTCACGAAGACCAAGGCTCTGTAGACGAAGTTGCCGATACTCGCGACTAGCTCGTTGTTGATTTTGTCCGCGAACTCCTGGAGTTCGAAGTTGGCGTCCGACTGGTTGTAGGGCACTATCCTGGTCAGATAGAACCTCAGGTAGTCGGGTGGGAATCTCTCTAGGAAATCTCTGATCGTAATCATCCAGTGCTTGCTCCTTGATATTTTCTTCCCCAACAGGAGCAGGTGTCCTCTTGTCGGGATCTGGTCGGGGAGTTTGTACTCCCCTTCGCCCATCCTCATGCTGGGGAGAAACAGGTAGTGGTGGTACACTATGTCCTTTCCGATGAAGTGGTAGACCTTCGCGTCGTTCCAGTACTTCCTACCAGCGGCGCCGCTCTTGCCTACGGCCTTCAGGGCGGCGGTGATGTAGCAGAGATGGTTGTCGAACCAGCCGTAGAAGACCTTGCCCTCGGCCTCCTTGAGCGGGACAGGAACCCCCCAGGGGATGTCCCGCGTGATGTCCCAGTCTTGCAGACCGTCCTTGATCCAGTTGAGCACGTAGTTCTTGGCGTCAGGCTGAAGCCTCTCGTTTTCCCTCAGCCATTCTTCGAGCCTCTCTGAGAAGGCTGACAGCTTGAAGAAGTAGTGGGTGCTCTTCCTCATCGCCGGGGGCTTCCCGCAAATCGAGCAGCGTGGACTCAGGATCTGGCCGTGCTGCAGCGTCCTCCCGCAGCTGTCACATGCGTCCGAGTATTGGTCCTCTGCGCCACAGTAGGGACACTTCCCCTTGACATACCTATCTGGGAGGAATTTCTTGTCATATTCGCAGAAGAACTGGTCGACCTCAGAGACGAAAATGAATCCATTTTCATTGAGTTTCGTGAAGAACCTCTGCACGAGCTGGATGTTCTCGGGAGAGCTGGTCCTGTCAAAGACATCATAGACGATTCCTAGCCTCTCTAGGTCTTCCTTGAATCTCCTATTCCATTCTGCGACGTATTCTGGAGGGTTCTTACCCTTCTTCTCTGCCGCAATCAGGATTGGCGTCCCGAAGTCGTCGGACGCGCAGACCTGAATGACCTTGACGCCGCTCAGTTTGAGGTATCTGTACAGGATGTCAGGCGGAAGATGAGTGCTTGCAACGTGCCCGAGGTGGAGGTCATCATATGCGTACGGCAGTGCAGCAGTGATTATGACGTTCTTGTCGCTGAGTTCATCCACCGAGCCGAATCCGCCGTCCTGCGGATTTAACCTTTCTGAGACCTAAAGCTCCCAACTCTTGGCGTATTCCTTCTGTTCTTCGGTCTGGGTCCCGATGGTAATCCCCATCGACTTCAGCGCCGCCCTTGCTACCTCGTCTTCCGTTTCTACCGACACGCCATACACCATCGGCTTCATCTTCGTATGGTTCTTGTGCAGGTCTATGGCAGCCATGAACTGGTTCGCGAACGACATCTGCATCACTTCTGGAGGGTGCCCCTCCGCCGCCACAAGGTTGACTAGTCTCCCCTTCCCGATGAGGTACACCTTCTTTCCGTTCCTAAGGGTAACCTCGTCCACATTGGTCCTCACTTCCTTCAAGCTCTTGGCCTTCGACAGCAGCGTCTTCACATCGATCTCCACGTCGAAGTGGCCGGCGTTGGCCAGTATCGCTCCGTCTTTCATCTTCTCGACCGCCTCGTAGGGGACGACGTTCTTTTGGCCGGTCGCCGTTATGAAGAGCTGTCCGATTGGCGCGGCGCCAGAGATGCTCGAGACTTCGAAACCGTCGAGGTGCGCCTCGACAGCCTTGATTGGGTCCACCTCGACCACGATCACGTTCGAGCCCATCCCCCTCGCCCTCATCGCGACCCCCTTCCCCACCCAGCCGTAGCCCACCACGACCACGCGCATTCCTGCGAGTAGGAGGGCCGTCGCCCTCATAATTCCGTCAAGGCTGCTCTGCCCGGTCCCGTACCTGTTGTCGAAGAGGAACTTTGTCTGGGCGTTGTTGACCGCTATCACCGGATAGCGAAGCTTTCCCTCAGACTCGAGCGCCTTCAACCTGACGACACCCGTCGTCGTCTCCTCAGACCCTCCCACTATGCCCTTTGAGTGAGAGTTGTGGGCGGCTACATTTAGGTCTGCCCCATCATCGATCAGCTGGTCCGGTCTTGTCTTGAGCACCTCTTCTAGGGCCCATTCGTATTCCTTGGAGGTCTGTCCTCTCCAGGCCCACACATCGGTCCTTGTCGAAAGATATGCGGCAATGTCGTCTTGGGTCGACAGAGGGTTGGCACCGGAAAGCTTGACCTCAGCACCCGCATTCAGCAGTACATCTATCAGGACGGATGTCTCTTTCGTCACGTGGAGGCAGACCCCCAGCTTCACTCCTTCCAGAGGGTGGGTTTTGGAGTATCTTCCGGCTAGTGTTGTGAGCGCGCCCATGTGCGCCTTCGCCCACAGAAAGCTCTTCTCGCCAACGCCGCTCAGGGTCGGGTCCGCGATCTTGGTCATACTGAGCTCTACCCACTATTTGCGGCGTTTTATTCTTGCCTACATTTCCGCGCGCGCGCGGACAGCATGACCTTGGTGCTTTTGGTTGTCCCCATGCATCTCCACCCGTTTCCCTACCAACAACCTCCCAAGTGTCACCCGAAAAAGGGTCTATTATTCAGAGTCGTACTTTGCTAGGGATTGGATTTCGTACCCAGTCAGCTTCTGCCTCCCTTTGAGGTAACCGAGCTCGGCGACGAAAGCGAATCCCAGGACCTTCCCCCCAA
>JBEKAG010000115.1:0-3848 GCA_050015955.1 Nitrososphaerales archaeon | reverse complement strand
GAGGCTCCTCTCTGGCAGGGCTGTCTCCACTGCTGGCAAGGGATTCGTGGTAGTCCAGATGGAGTACCTCCACAAGATTAGCAAGTACAACAGGAGTGAGCGGCGGAAGAGCAGGATCTCTGCGCGTGTGCCGCAGTGCCTTGAGGTCAAGGACGGCGACGTCGTCACGATCGGTGAATGCCGGCCTCTCTCGAAGACGATCTCCTTCGTGGTCGTCGAATCCAGGAGTCGTTCCTGATGTCAACGAAGTCTCGTGCAGTCTCTGCGAAGGGAGTGGAGGAGTTCAAGAACTACATCACGAGGGCGATACCTCTGAGCGCAGTCATCACCTGCGCCGACAACACTGGGGCGAAGACTCTCAGGGTCGTGATGGTGACGAAGGCCAAGACAAGGCTCGCGAGGTATCCTGCGGCTTCGGTGGGAGACAGCATCATCTGCGTTGTCAAGAAGGGTCCTTTGGAGCTCAGAAAGCAGGTCTTTGGCGCTGTCATCATCAGGCAAAAGTACCCGGTAAGGAGGCTGAGCGGTCAGAGAGTGATGTTCGAGGACAACGCGGCAGTAATAGTGACCCCCGAAGGGGACTTGAAAGGGACCGACATCAAGGGACCGGTCGCGAGCGAGGCCGCAGAAAAGTGGCCGAGAATAGCCAACCTCGCTTCCATCATAATCTGAGGTGAATGAACTGAAGTTCGGTTCGTCGCTTTCAACGGAATTACGAGAGAAGTACAAGAGGAAGGCCGTCAGGCCTCGTGAGGGTGATTCTGTCAAGATCATCAGAGGAGAGTTCAAAGGCATCGAAGGTAAGGTCACAAAGGTCTTGCCCCAGGAAGGCGTGCTCAACGTGGAAGGAGTCACCAGGGAGAAGCAAAAAGGCGGAACCTCCCCGGTACCCATCCATTCGTCTAACCTCGTTGTGACAGCGGTCGTGCTCGACGACAAGGCGAGAAGGAGAAAGTTGGAGGAAGTGGCGTAGTTGGGCAAAAAAGGAGGACGGAACAGGCTGAAGAGCATCGCGGCGCCCCGCGGCTGGGACATCCCGCGGAAAGGTGACAGGTTCGTCTACAAGCCCACTCCGGGCCCCTACCCAATCACCGCGTCCTATCCTCTCGGGGTTGTCATCAGAGACTTCGCCACCATGGCGACCCGCTCGAAGGAAGTCAAGCTCATCCTGAAGTCCGGCAGGGTCTTGGTCGACGGAGTGGAGAGGCACACGCCCGGCTTTCCGGTAGGGTTGTTCAACATCGTCAGCGTCCCGGCTGAAGGGGTTAACCTCAGGTTGGTCCCTTCCCCGAAGGGGTTCGTGCTTGCGAAACTCGGAACCGATGAGACTAACAAGAAACTTTGCAGAGTAAGCACCAAGACGAAGGTGAGGGACGGGCACATCCAGTACGGGTTACACGATGGCAGGTCGATTCTTGCCGATTCGCTGGGCCTTAACCCAGGCGACGCCGTTCTCCTCGAGGTTCCGTCTCAGAAAGTACTGGGGCAAGCCAAGCTGGCGAAGGGGTCGGTCGGGCTGATTCTATCCGGCGTTAGGGCGGGCCAGACGGGAAAGATAACAGAGGTCAAGAAGGGGACGATATCCAGAGAGAAGATGGTCAGGATATCGCTGCCGGACGGCGACGCGGAGATTCCGTCTCGCCTTGTCTTCCCAGTGGGAACGGACAGTCCAATGATAACGATAGGGGTCGCTGCTTGATGAGCCAGTCTGTCGTCCAGGAGAACCCGATGAGGGTCATCAAGGTCGGGAAGGTCGTGGTTAACATTGGCCTGGGAAAGTCCGGTGAGGCCATAGAGAGGGGTAAGCAGGTCCTCGAACAAGTAACGGGCCAGAAACCGAGCCAGAGACGCGCCAAGAAGTCGATCAGGGACTTCGGTATTCACAAGGGAGAGCCGATAGGCGTTTCCGTCACGGTGAGGGGAGACGACGCTGCAGGCTTGATCGAGAAGCTCCTCGCCGCCAAAGAGAGGAAGCTGGCCGCGACCTCGTTCGACCCGAAGGGGTCGGTCTCTTTCGGAATCAAGGAGCACATCGAAATCCCCGGGATCAAGTACGACCCCGCCATCGGCATCCTCGGGATGAACGTGTCCGTCCTTCTTGAGAGGCCCGGTTACAGCGTCGCCAGGAGGTCCAGGCGAGCTGCCCGGATCGGAAGGGCCCACCTTGTGTCAAAGGAAGAATCGATGCAGTACTTCAAGGAGAAGTTCGGAGTGACAGTAGTTTGAAAGAGAGGCACACTAAGCAGCGGAAGTACGGGAAGTCCACCCACTACTGCAGAAGGTGCGGGCAGTACGGGGCAGTGATCAGGTCCTACGGCCTAGTGCTTTGCAGACAGTGCTTCCGCGAGGTGGCCGAGAAGCTGGGCTTCAGGAAGTACGACTAGGTGATCTGGATGGCAGCCACCAGCGTCCTCTCAAACCTCTTCGCGAGCCTGCAGAACGCAGAGATGAGGAACAAGAAGGAGTGTATGGTCATCCCTGCTTCGAATCTGGCGAGCGAGGTCCTGAAGGTCCTCCAGAAGAAGCGATACGTAGGCGAGTTCGAGCACATCGACGACGGCGTCGGCGGAAAGCTCAGAGTCCAGCTTCTTGGAAGAATCAACAAGTGCGGCGTCATTTCGCCGAGGTTCCCAGTCAGGTCTTCGAAGCTGGTCGATTGGGAGCATAGGTATCTTCCGGCGGTGGGCGTCGGGACTCTGATCGTTTCTACGCCCCAGGGGGTCATGGCCCACGCTGAGGCGCAGGAGAAAAAGATCGGCGGGAGATTGATTGGCTTTGTCTACTAAGCAGGTGCAGCAGCAGATCGTGGAGCTGCCCCCCGGCGTGACCGCAACCCTGGATGGCAGGACCCTCTCAGTGAAGGGCAAGCTGGGCGAAGCGAAGAAGCACTTCGACAAGGTCAGCGTGAACCTCTCGGTCGAAGGGAACAAGGTAAACATCTCCCCCTTCTCCCTGAAGAAGAAGGACAGCGTGATAGTGAACACGGTGCTGAGCCTCGTGAACAACATGGTCACCGGTGTATCGAAGGGCTACACCTACAGGCTCAAGGTCGTCTACGCACACTTTCCGATCTCGGTGAAGACGAAGGGGGACGAGATCCACGTCGAGAACTTCGTGGGAGAGAGGTCGCCGCGGGTCGCCAAGATTGTTGGGGCATGCAAGGTCACGATCGAAGGCGACGACATCATAGTGAAGGGCGTCTCTGTCGAGGACGTCGGCCAGACCGCGGCAAACGTGGAGCTCGCTACGAAGATAAAACGGAAGGACCAGAGGATATTCCTGGACGGCGTATATATCTTCCAGAAGGGGGAGGGCTTCTAACCTTGCCGAAGGCGAAGGCCTTGGAGGAGAACAGGCTGAAGGTGCTCGTGGCGAAGCGGAACGAGCTAGCGGAGCACAGACCGAAGTTCGTGAGGCAGGAGAGCTGGAGGTACGTGAGGATTCACCCTGAGTGGAGAAAACCCAAGGGCGTCGACAACAAGGTCAGACGCCAAGACAAGGGTTGGCCCGCCCTTGTCAGGGTCGGCTACAGGGGGCCGGTTGAATCCAGGGGGCTGCACCCGAGCGGTCACTTCGAGGTCCTCGTGTACAGGCCTGCTGACCTGGACGGCCTCGTACCCGGCAGGGACGTCGCCAGAATCGGAGGTACGGTGGGTGCCAAGAAGAGGGAGCAGATTCTCAGCAGGGCGACCGAGCTGGGCATAAGGGTCCTAAACCCGACAGGATTGAGGATAATTGAACCTAAGGAGTAGGAGGAGGCTGGCCGCGTCGGTCCTCGGCGTGGGCGAGGACAGGGTGATCTTCGACGAGGAGTATTCTGACCTGATCCAGGACGCCATCACCAGAAG
>JBEKAG010000114.1:0-3884 GCA_050015955.1 Nitrososphaerales archaeon | reverse complement strand
TGCTGAAAGGCCAGCTTAGGTTCAAGGGCTCAATCACTAAGATCCTGATGTACAAGGACAGGCTCAACAGGGTCGCAGAGGTGATGAGGGACGTTCCGAAGGAGTTCTAGGCAGGAACGAAGACATAGTAAGAATTCCCTTCCTTGCTCGTCCTTCCCTCGACCCTGACCATTATTCCTGGTTTGGCCTTCTCGTAATCGACCCCCTCGAGCCACGCGAGCTCGGCGACGTTGACGTCGGTCCGCCTGCCGAACCTGGAATGCCCGATCCCGACGACCGCGACCCTGCTCATCCCGGGAGCCTCAGTGAGCTCATTCTACTACCCCCAGCCTCCTGAGCCTCACCACATCTTTCTTGCTATAGCCTAGCGAAGCCATCAGTGAATTTGTGTCCCTTCCCAAGGACGGCGCTGCTGTGAAGGAAGGCGAACGCGTCTTGGGTCTCGAGCGGATTGCGCTGTTGATCACAGTCCCGTCCCCTGCGACCTCGACAAGCATGGATGCGGCCTTCGCCCAACTGCTCGTCAGGGCCTCCTTCACCGACAAGACAGGTGTCGCGCAAGTGTCCTTGTCCATAAGCAGGCTTGCCCATTCGTCTCGGGTCCTCGAGCCAAAGATTCGTCTGAGCTCGCTGGTCACCTCCCTCCTTTCCTTGATAGTGCCGAACCTCTTCTGTTCGAGCTCCCTGGCCCCCACCGCCTCCATAAGGTTGTGCCAGAACTCTTGTTCGATCGCAGCGACGGCGATGTACCTTCCGTCCGAGGTCCGGTAAAGGTTGTAATATGGAGTCGACCCAAAGATCAAGCTGTCCCCCTCCTTCGGAGAGTGACCAGTCGCCAAATACGTGGAAGCGGGCAGCACCATCCAAGAGAGGAGGGATGACACCATGGGAACGTCGATGAAGACTGCTCTGTTCCGTCCCACCAGCGCTCCAGCGATCGCTAGCGCAGCATAAGTCCCCGATACCATGTCGCTCAGTTGGAGCAGCGGCACTTCGGCTCTCCGAGAATAGCCCAGTGTCCCAGCCACCGCCTGGAAGTTGATGTCGTGACCCGGCATGGAGCTGAGCCGACTTGCATGGCCGTACGCAGAAATCACACAGTACACGATCTTCGGACTGATGCGCCTCACTGCTTCGAAGGAGAAACCGAGCCTCTTCATCACGCCGGGTCTGAATCCTTCGACAAAGACGTCGGCCTCCCTCAGAAGTCTGCGCAGCACGCCCTTGCCCTCTTCGGTCTTTAGGTCGATTCCGATGCTGAGCTTGTTCCTGTTGACGGTGGCGTGGACAGGACTCCTACCGTCTTTTGTTGGGGGAGTCGCACGCATGTAGTCGCCCAGGCCCGGTTGCTCGACCTTAATGACCTCCGCTCCCATGTCCGAGAGGAGCATTGTGCAGAAGCCCCCCGGAAGCAACCTGGTGGTGTCAACCACTCTGACGCCGTAGAGAAAACCCACGGCCCTCGGTTGTTATGCCACAAATAAAGCCTAAATCAAAGGCCGAACACGTGCACCCGACGATGAGGTGAACGCCGTCCCAGTCATAGCCCAGGTTAGCTCTTTGGGCAGATGATGAACTCGCGACGATACCGAGTCAAAACCTCAGCCTAAATAGAGGAGGACCCGCAAGGCGGCCGTCTTGGTCAAAACAGTGAAGGTCCACGAGGACACACACAGAGCCCTTAAACAGCTCAAGCTCCACAGACGGGATGCGAGCCTCGACGAGGTAATCAGAGAGATGATACAGGCTACGACAGGCCTGCCAGTCGAGAAGATCTCATACGAACCCCCCACGGCCCGCCTGACGTCTTACATCCCCGAGTGACGCGGCAATACAGAAATACGGAGTCCAGGCGGGACACAAGCCAAGCATGGCCAAGTTCGATGGAATCATTGGAAAAGCGTTGCTCACGGTCGAAGAGAAGGAAAACGAGCTGACTCTCATCTTCGCATTTGTATGACGGTTTTGTCAGATTAACACGGTTTTGTTATGAAGAGCGGGCCTCAGGCCTCATCCTCCCTCTTCTTGACATATCCACGTTCTGCCTCGCCTATTATTGGCGCGTGTGCAGTATCAACCCTATTCTCAAGGCACAAACGGTGTGATATTCCCTGTGGCCAGAAGCATTGTGTTTGGCAATGAAGGGGTATTCGCTTATCATCTCTGGGCAAACTTCGCACGACGTTGGCAAACGTGCCGCCTTGCCGCCGGCTCTCTTGACAATCGCTACCGAAAGGCTTGGAAGCGACAGGCCGAGATGGGCAAATCTCTCGAATCTGGTTTCATGGCCTTCCATGAGGCGTTTTGGACCGGACAGCATCAAGTGAGAATGGCCCGCGAGCCTCTTTTAGGTCTTCAGGTCAGGGGTTCTGTCTAAACTCGGTTGGTGGCTCCCTTTTTCACATATCCCTGTAGGGCGCGCGCTGCTTTTTCACATATTGACAGAATAGCTCCGAAAGATTCGAGAAGATAGAAATACGGACCTTCCTTTGGTCGGCGGAAGAGCGATGGCCAAGTTTGACGGCATCATCGGAAGGGCACTGCTGACTGTTAGCGAGAAGGAGAATGAGCTTACGCTCATCTTTGCCGATAATAGGTATCTCTTCGTGACGCTTGAGAACGGGAGGCTGAAGTCTGACAGCGTGCCTGAGTAGAGCTCACTCTTTTTCGAGTATCTCGACTCTGGGCGTGCTTCCGACGAGTCTCTTGAACCTCTCCGCGTCGGCCCTGCTTCCGACGATGCTTCCGACATGCATCGGGACGATCACGTCGACCTTCATTACCTTCGCGACGTCAGACGCCTCTTCGGCCGTCATGACATAGGTTCCCGAAACAGGCAGGAATGCGACGTCCACTTCGAGTGACTGCATCTCTGGTGTGGCATCGCTGTCTCCCGAGTGATAGAACCTGACCCCATCAAGTGTCACCACATATCCAACGCGGCCGTCGGCCTTCGGGTGGAAGACCTTGCCCGGTTCTCTGAACTTGTTCAGATTGTACGCTGGGACGGTCTCCAGAGAGATGCCCTTCATCTCGATCTTCGTGCCAGGTGCGACAAACTTCTTTTCTTGTGTAAATGCCTTCAGCGGCTTCTCGCAGATGTTCGGGGCTACGATGACTGTCGAGGCGTTGGCGAAACGCCTGATGTCGTCCTCACTGAGATGGTCGGAATGCTCGTGGGAAATCAGAAGCAGGTCCGCCTTGTAATCACCCTTCGCCTTGAATGGGTCAATAATGACAGTCTTTGAGCCCTGCAGCACGAATGAATCGTGCCCGAGCCAGTGGACCTTCACGCCCTTGTAAGTCCACAACTCCGAGGTCGCCTAGAAGTCCACAGATTCTTCCTTGATGCCCGTGCGGTCCACCGTGAGGATGTCGATGCCATTGCCGCTCATCGCGTCCCTGGCTATCGCCGCCTTTATCGCAGAGACGAGTAGGTCCCTCGCATCCTTTTGGGACATAGCCGAATTGTAGCCCGCTTCGACGACACCAATCGCGGTCTCCTCTCCGGTTCCTACGGTAGCATACAAGTCCGAGATGACACTACCAAGCGGATCGAGCACATAGACGACTGGCTTTTCACCGACGCCGCCCAGAATGACCTGAGTCATGAGGGGAGCGTAGCGATTCTGGAACATGAGCGTCGACATCAGCTTCGCGACTGAGTTGGGCTTCAGCGCCCTCCTCGATTCGAGCTCCTTCAACTTGGAGTAGACCGACACCTCCTTCACGAGGTTCTGCATGTCGGCGACCATGCCCGCGCAGACGGCCCCTACGGTTTCAGTGACCTTGAAGACCTTCCGCCCCGACTTGCTCCTCACGAAGCTGCCCAGAGTAATCCTCCTCTCCGCGCCCAGAACGACGCCATCCTTGTACGTGATTCC
>JBEKAG010000113.1:0-3923 GCA_050015955.1 Nitrososphaerales archaeon | reverse complement strand
GACCCATCAACTGGGTTTTCGAGGTGAACTACGCTGTCTACGCCGTGTTCGCTACGCTCTTCATCACAGAGATAATGGGCGAGGTGCTATTGCTGACGGACTGGGAAGCGACGAAGAAGAAAGTCTTGGACTACATCGTGCCGATTTGGGAGATCACGGGAACCTTCGGGGCATTCTGGGTGGTGACGGGCGACTTCGCCTATCCGACCCTGTTGATTCCCGTGTCGGAGCTGTTCGCGCCACTTCTAACCATCTTCTTGATTCTCTTTGTGGCGAGAAACACCTCCATCGCCTTTGGGGAATTCATAATCAAGAAGCGTTGGCTGGACGAGGTCAAGCTGTACAAGGCCTACGCGCTGTCGACCATCGTGCTCGGCCTCGTCCTACTGGTCCTCGTATCGGCCTTAGTGGGAGGCCAAGGCGTAGACCTTGTCACGTACTCGTTCTCCGTTGCTTCTTGGGCGACAGCCGGCAGCGCCGTCTTCGTCCTAGGAACTCTGTTGATAGGCGCGGGGCTCGCACCAGCGTTTTTCGATTTCGCTCCTCTCCGCAGGTCAATTCTGCCCCTGACCAGTGCGGGAATCGCCCTCTCAGTCCTTTCGTATTACCTGATGTCTTCAGCGCTGTTGACTTGGTGGATGGCCGTTCCCGTCCTCCTGACCTTGGCAGCAGGACTGCTTCACTTGTGGCCGAAGACCACGAGAGTTGTGGCCAACAAAGCTTTGTTCATTTCAGTGATATGTATCTCAGTATTCTCACTCCAGCCCCTCATCTATCCGAAGGTAATCGGCCAGGCACTTGCGGTCGACGCCCTCACTACCAGTGGAACGATGGCAGATGCCTTCCTCTCGGCTAGTGTCGTTGGAGCAATCCTCTTGGCGGTGATGATTGGGCTCTACATCATGATAGCGGCAAGAGGAACGAGCGGCCCCGACGCAGTCATTTCTACGCAGCGCTGAGCTGGTAGAACGGAGTCAGTTCAAGTCTGCTAGCCGACTCTGAGGTTGGTCTGAGTGCCGACTACGTATCCGAACGCGTAGAGTGCCACCGTGGCTCCGAGCAGTATCGCCAAGATTTCGAGGAAGTCTTTCCTGAAGGGCTTGTTGGTTATTACAGTGCTGTAGTACGTGGTGAGCGCCAGCTGCACCACCGCCAATCCCATGGAGGTGGAAAGCGCGTAGATCATGTTTGGAGTGAGAAAATAGGGTGTCGCCAAGAAGACGGCGCTAGTGAAATATGATACGCCTGTGTAAATTGCGGACATCTTCGCGGAACCTTTGAACCCCTGCTTTGCCTGCGCGTATGCTGCAGACGCCATCGCCATCGAGGCTGCCGCACCTGCGACGACTCCTGCCAAGCCGGCAATCTCAGTCTTGTCGTAGATACCGAGAGACCCCGCGTGGATGCCACTGATCTCGACCAATGAATCGGCAAGACCTAGGACAATGAACGAAATGTAGCGGACTGTGGTGCTCTCGACCTTATGGGCGAACTCGAGCTCGTGCTCCCGCTCGTCAGCAACCATTTCGTCGAACGCTTCTCTATCGGTCTCGGGAATCATGTCTCTGATGGCCTGGTACTCCTTCACAACTGTGGCTTCATGCCTGTCGAGGTATCGCGACGCGAACGTGAGACCCAACACGCGCCTGAGGAAGAGAACCCAGTAGACCTTCACGAGATCAAGTTTCGGCTGTTCGTCAGGAACGTACTTCCTCCAAAACTCGTAGTGCTTGTTCTCCGTTGCCGAGAGATGCATCAGGACCTCGGCGAAAGGGCTGGAGCTTGAGACGGTCTTGGAAAGACGCTCGTAGAGTTTCGAGTCGGTGAACTCGTGAGACATCCGCGTCTTTGCGACACTCGAGAGCTCTGACTTGGAGGCCATCATCCCTTCAGACGAATCTCGGACCAACGGATGTATTTGAACCCTGAGGGGTGGCCCCACGACAGGAGGCCCGGAGATGAGTCCGACTTGGGCGGTCCCCTACTCGAGGAAGAAGGCGGGCTTCATGGGAAGCGCGTCCTTGCCCTTGCTGGCAGGGTCAGAGGTTCCCTTGCCTCCTGCCTTCTGTACGCTCACTGGGATACCTAGCTCCTCAGACATGAACTCCGAGACATCGGAGAGTGCCTCGTATTCGTCGAAGCCCCGATGGGCCAAGTACTTCCCCACAATCTCCTCGCCTAGCTCGAAGCTTAGTTTGAAAACCTTGTCCGGTCCTATCTTAAGGGCGGCGAACCTCTTCACTACCACTCCGACGTTTTCCTTCTTCCTCTTCGCAGCGACTAGTTCCATGAAGTAGCTCCTTGCCGAGTCGGACGAGACGTAAACGTTCAGCTTCGAACGCGGGCCCCTGACCACTTTGAGGACGTTGCGGGCGTCCTCGATGACCTTGCTGACCACGGTCTCAGCCAGTTCGGCCTCCTCGTCTAGGGGGAAGTCATTCAGTGCCGGCCAGTCTGCCTGGCAAGCAAGGCCCTTGCCCCCCAGCTCGTGGTTTAGGTCCTCGGCCATGAACGGAGCGAAGGGTGCCATCATCCGCAACCAGGCGTTGAAGACGTCGACGAGCGTTTCCTTCCGTGGCTTCCTGCTCCTGTGGAGGTAGTACCTGACGTCGTTCCACACGTCAAGGAAGGTAGTGGCCGCGGCCCTCCTGATCTTCATCTCCTCCATCGCCTGCGTCACAGTCGCAATCCTCCTATGAACCGATGAGATCAGCCAGGAGTCCATCATCTCCTTCTTACGGCTCGTCGCGGACTTCAGGCTCTTCCTGACGAACGGTATCACCGACTCGACCTTGGCCTTGGCATCCTCGGCGTTCCTCTCGCGCCAATCGGCGTCATCCATCCCGTCGGCTGCCAGCGCCAGAGCCAACCTGAAACCGTCAGCGCCGTACCTCTCCAGGGCGGCCCTCCAAGTGACGAAGTTCCCCTTCGTCTTGCTCATCTTCTTGCCCTCCAATAGGATCATGCCATTGATGCCGAAAGCCCTCGGCCAATACTTCTCTGGGAACAAGGCCGCGTGGTGGAATGCGAAGAACGTCAGGTGGTTGGGAATCAACTCCTTCGCGGAATTGCGCAGGTCGACCGGGTACCAGTACGAGAACTCGGCGTGCAGGTCTTTCAGTCGTTTTTCTGTCATCTTCGTGGCCTTCGAGATGCTAGCGGGATTGCCCTTTCCAAAGAAGATGAAGTCGAAGAGCTGCGGAGTAAGGCTCTCCGTAGCCACCTTCTCCAGGTTGACGAACTTGCTGAGAGTGTAATACGCCATGTAGATTGTCGAGTCGCTCAAGGTCTCAACAATCCACTCCTTGTCCCAAGGCAGTTTGGTCCCCATACCGGAGCGCCTAGCGCAGGGCCAGTCGTTCAACCACTCAATGGTCGAATAGAACCATTGTCGGGCGTCTTCAGGGAAAACTCTCGCCCGCTCGATTACTTGCCTGGCCTTCGCCTTCCATTCGGCGTTCGAGTAGTTCAGAAACCACTGGTTCTCTAGGATCTTCACGTAACAGCGGGTGCCGCAGCGGCATACGACCTTCTCGGGAAGATCGAGCATCTTGCCCAGGCGGGCGGTCTTGGCCAGCAGCTCGACCGCTTTCTCCTTCGCCTCGCTCACGGTCATCCCTGCAAGTGGGCCGGAGGCCTGGGACATCACGCCTCCGTGAAACTCCGCGCTGTAGACTTCCTCGGTGGCCGCCTCCAGACGCGGATCGAGGGAATCCGTAGCCCCTGACTTCTTCACAACGTCCTCGGCAGGAGCCCGTGAGTACCCGTTCAGAGTAATGATGGGGATCGGTCCCAGACTGTCGGCTATCTCCTTGACGGGCCTGGCTGCCTCGAGCCTCCCCTCCTGGATGTCCCTGAGCGCCATCAAGTCGTAGGGGGCGTGGGCTGGGACGCTGTAGACCACACCTGTGGCCAAGGATTCG
>JBEKAG010000112.1:0-4008 GCA_050015955.1 Nitrososphaerales archaeon | reverse complement strand
TGCCCTCACAAGAACCACAGGGCCCCTTCTTTTTTTGCCAAAACACGCTAGGCACCTTCCGATCCCTGTGATATCCTCTCCGCTCCCGAGGTATGTTGAATATCTCTAGCCCGATTCACTCGAAGCATATCCTTATAACATATGTTATACAGCCTGAAGAGACATGCGATTCATCGTAATGGAAAGAGCAAAGCCTGGTGCTACGATTAACCCCAAGCAATTCGCCGATATTGCGGCGGCCGATCTGAAGTACAAACGAGACCTCGAAAAGGAAGGGAAGCTGATGGGAGGACCTTGCCTGGATATTCTTGCCGACGCCTATATCCTTGAGACGAAGACTCTCGAAGAGATGGGGGAGATCTTCTTCAGTTCACCGAGCAACTTTGTCATGGACAGAGAGATACATCCGCTAGGGACCTTCAAGGATAGTTTGGAGGGTATGAAAGAGATGAGGAAGAAGTGACGACGCCGCGCGCGCATCTACCGCCTCGAGGGTCTCTTACCGGGCTCGACTAACCCCAGCTTCCGTATGAACCTCTGGTAGTCCGCCGGGCTCATCATGAACCTCGGAAGGTTCAGGTGTTCCATGGCCTTCGCATTAGGCACCCGTAACCGCCTCGCCTCCTGCAGCATGGCCCTGTACGATTCCACCAAGGCTGGGCTGTCTCCGAACCCTCCCGGCGGGGGTCCCGACATCTTCGTTTCCTCGGACACCCGCCTGACGATGTTCAGGCAGGTCAGGACCGCGAGGTAGATGGAGGTAGGGTCGCTGCTCTTGAGGTACGGTACGCTGACCAGAAGGTGGCCGTCCTCGTCGTTCGGAACCACTCGCATGAAGGAGTTGTGGATGAACTCCACCTTGAGCTGGCCCAGGACCTTGCCCGCCCGCTCCCCCAGAAGGGCTCTGACGGCTGGGATCTTCTCGAATCCCTTGAAGTAGTCGGTAAAGGGGAACAGGGGGACCGGAGCCTTGCGGTTTATGTTGACTGGAAGCGCGGCCCGACTCGTGGCTCTCGGCCCGCGTCCGATTTCCATTTCCTTCAAGAACCTCGCGAAGACCTTCGGAGGAGTTGGTCCCATCTTGAGGTGCTCCACTATTTCATCGCGCGACATCCCTATCCTCTCTGCCTCCCTTACGGTGTGCTTGTAGGCTGGGACCTCTATCGGGCTCGCGTAGTACAACGACCGGTTTCCCATGAACTTCTCGTGCTCTTTCTCGAAGTACGCTCTGTCCTCCTGCCACTGCTTGATGTGGAATAGCTCGTGGACGATGTCGAGGTACAGGGTCCTGAGGTCGCTGTGCCTAAGATGATACGTCCCGATGATGATGCTTCCGTCATCGTCCTTTATGCCCATGTACATGAATCTCGGAGAGATGAATTGCACCTTCAGTTTCTTCAGAACTGCGTCGGTCTCCTCGCCGAAGACGCTCCTGACCGCCTGAACCTTTTCGAAACCCGTGAAGTAGTCCTTGAAGGGTAGTTGTTCGAGGGGAGGCGTCTTCCTGTTGATCTCTATGGAAAGTCTGCGTTCGCCTTGTGCCAAGCTTTCTTACGGCCCAGAAGATAACCGGATAAAGCCGTTATGGGAACTCGGGTGGGCGCGCGTGAAAGGATCATGTCGCAGTCTTTGTTGCCGGAATGAAGTGGCTACCTGGTTCCTACAACGATCTTTCCATTCGGATGATTTTGCTCGAAATAGGTGTACGCCTCACGCGTTTCTTCCAGCGGATATTCACGGCATTTCGGCTTTGAGGGCGCCTCTGTCCATAAGTTGGGCCAGATGGTTCAGACTTGCTGTGTTCACTTGGGCGCTGACGGCGACAGATCTGACGCCGAACCTGGACATTAGATCCTGATTGGGAGGATTCTGAACCATGGAAGCAACAATTCCGCCCTTCCTCACCGTGTTGAACGATTTTGTGTAGACCTCCCCACCGACCGTGTCGAGGACGGCGTCGTAATCTCTGAGAATCGTAGCGAAGTCCTTGAGTTCGAAGTTGATAACGTCGTCTGCTCCTAGCTCGCGAACGAACCCCTCTTGAGGTCCTCTGACTGTGGTTGCAACGCGGCAGCCGATGTGCTTCGCATACTGAATGGCAAATGAGCCTACGCCTCCGGCCCCGCCATGAATCAGTATTTTCTGCCCGGGCTTGGCTAGGATGTTGTCCTCGAGTGCCTGCACCGCGCTTACTCCTGCAAGAGGCAGGGCTGCCGCCTCGGCGTGACTTCCCTTGGAAGGTTTGCGAGCAACCGTCGAAGCATTGGTCGCCACGTACTCAGCGGCTGCCCCGGAGCCTCCGACAATCACCGGGGCGAAACCAAAGACCCGGTCTCCTTTGCGAAGGCCCGAAACACCGGGTCCAAGTTCCATGACCTCGCCCGAGAAGTCTCCTGCGAGGGTTGCTGGGAAAATCAATGGAAGCTTGTCTTTCAGGTACCCCGCTCTAATGACTGAATCGATCGGATTGATGGAGGCCGCGCGGTTCTCTATCATCACCTGTCCTTCCCTCAGCTTCGGCAAGTCGGCATTGCGATTGAATGCGATGACCTCGGGGCCACCATAGCTGCTGAACTGTGCCGCTCTCAAGGAAACCTCACAAGAATGCAGACAAGTGACCCACTGATTTAATCATGTCGTAGCGGGCCCGGAGGGATTCGGACCCTCGGTCTTCAGCTTCGGAGGCTGACGCCCTGATCCGTGTTTGTGAAGAGCATGCATTGCACAAATACATGCTTCCCCTCAAGCGGAGTCTAGGCTACGGGCCCAATGGAGCTGCGGTTCGATTGCTGATAAGCCTATCAGCCAAACTACATCTACGTGAGTTCCTTTTCCTTTATCGTCTTACCGTAATGAACGAGGCGCACGCGTTCACCGTTAAATAGAGTCGTGTCCAACCCAAAACAGGCGCGTTAATCGACTTGCTGATTTCAGCGATTCTTGCCTGGTTTCACATTGTTTCGGCAATAGGTTGGCTTGGTGGGGGAATAATGTTCGCCTTTGTGGTGGGACCAGCTCTCGCGAAGCTCTCGCCTCCCAGTTCAGGCGAATTTCTGGTGAAAGTCGTCCCAAGAGTCGTTCGGTTCTTTCAGATATTTGCCGGCACAACCATATTGTTTGGGGTACTTCTTCTCTATAACCTCGGAAGCTTGCCGCTGCTCAATCCCTCGACCTTCTACGGAGCCGACTTGACGATTGGGCTGTCCATCGGGTTTGTCGCGTTCCTGATTTCAGAATTCGTGGCCGTTCCAATCCAGGTCAAGGCGATAAACATGATAAGGGAAATGCAGGCCTCTGGTCAACACGAACCCCCCGCAGAGTTTCCAAAGACGCTCAAGAGGGCCTCAAACTTAGCCACTCTGACAGTGCTCCTTCTCATTCTCGCATCGGTCTTCATGGTCGCCGCCGGATTCTACTGAATCCGTGCTAGGCTACGGGCCCAAGAAGCCCCGCGGCAACCGAGTTAAGAAGAGTTAGTACACCGGTTCTGGGAAGTCCTCGGTTGCTCGGTCAGAATCGTCTCGCTGTGTAATGTCGGTTGCTGGCAAAAGGCTAACTCGTGCTTCTGTTACTGGACTGGAGATGAAGGACGAATGAAGCGTAAATGGAGACGGGCCGCGATGGCCTTGGCTGCCATCCTTCTCCTTACGGGCGCGGCGCTTTTGGTCTATTCTTACGTGGTTGGCCCCCCTCCGAAGCAGACCCTTTCCTTCTCGATAGACTGGCCGGTCGCCACGGGACCCGTGAACGCTCTCACCTACAACGGCTCGATGCACATCGATTTGTTTCTCTTTTCCAACGGCTCCATTCTCCAGGGACAGAAGGTCATTGCGGTCGCGGCCGGAGGGATGGTTTCGAGTTTTGCCAAGAAGGTGGAATATGTCTATTTCACCTTCCAAGGCGCTCTGCCATGCGTTACAAAAGTGTGTAGCGACATGGGGCGCATTTACACCGTAGGTGACGTGACACAACTTATCCTCAATCGCAACGAAACGACCGTAGGTCTTT
>JBEKAG010000111.1:0-4020 GCA_050015955.1 Nitrososphaerales archaeon | reverse complement strand
CCACTCTCCTCGTGTATGTGAGCAGTAGGTAGGCAAAGACGATTAGGAACAGGACGAACGCGGCTCCGTAGAGCACAGTCCTCCTCCCGGCAAGTCTCATCCCGCGGCCCTCGACAGGAGTCGTGTTTAATCTTTGAACGTTGAGAGGGTTTATCTGCACCAACTCGCGGTCACGAAGTCGATGGTCCGAACGGCAGTGAAGGTCGTGCTTTTCGACGCAGCAGTTCTAGTCGTCCTCCTAATGGTCCTGAACGACCTTTCTCTCCGCAGCTCGTACGCCCGGAGCAGGATGCCTAGCACCTCATACCAGCCGTTCCTCCGCGTGTTCAGCGTGGTCAGGTCGTGTCGACTGCCATGCGTCAGCATGACGCTCACGAGTCCATTCACCCTCGATTGGGTGCAGGTCCTTGTCGTGCTGCTATTAGTCTGGAACGTGGCGTTCATTCTGGACTGGAGAGCCTCGAGGAAGAACGAAGGAGCTGCGTGAGCGCGCGATTGATCATTCTCAAGGTTGAGACGTCGTAACAACTACGATCATGGCTGGGAGCACCTGTTGTCCTCCTGCGGGCCAAGAATTCCTCGGCGGGTTTATCCGAGGCTACTTTGGATCGGCTCTGGCCATGCCCAGACGACGATCGGAATCCGTCCGGCTCGCCCCGGGCTCCGGCAAAGGCAACGCTTCCCTATTCCATGGTCTTCCTGCTGAACTTCAGATGGGTCCCCTTGACAGCGGCCCTGTCCTAGCGGCCCTCGGCCTGATTGCGTCAGGAGTACCGGAGGAGGAGGCCGCCCGTTCTCTGACATGGAGGGACTTTGAAGGGTTCTGCGCCCAGCTTCTGAGGGCGGGTGGCTACGCTGTCAGGGAGAACGTCTACCTGTCGCGCCCACGCGCCCAGATCGATCTAGTCGCAATGGGTCCACTCTTCGTCATCAGCTTGGACTGCAAGCATTGGAAGAGGGCGCCCTCCCGTTCTGCACTTGAGGGCTTCGCGCTGGCCCAGCTCAGACGGAGCCGCCTCCTTAGGAGGAGCCTGAGGGACCCGAGGCCAATAGCTTCGGCGATACTGAGCTTCTCCGAGCCTTCGGGGGACTTCGTCCAGGGCGCCGCCGTCGTTCCCCTGCGGACCTTCAGAAACTTCCTGGAGACAGTGGAGGCATATTCAGGCCTACTGGAAATGTCGTAGACCTCTCGAGATGCACTTGCAGGGCCTTCAGTACGCGCATCCCCTTCGGGAGGGGTTCCGCTTGCGGCATCTTGTGCAGCGCCGTTTCGTGATGCATCTCAGCAGAGACATCAGCGAGGGCCAGGCTGTCGAATGCAGTTCATCCCAGAGTCCGCCTCCCGCCTATCTCCGTCAACTGGTCTGGCTCCTTCAGTGAAATGACCGTCATTTGGCAACGTTAATATAGCCAGAAATCCGGTTTTTGCGATAACGCATGTCGCTTAGTGGCTACGGGCGACTTACCACATTCGTCTCCAAGAGCGAAGTACGCAGTAAGGTACTGATTCACTTGTCAAGAGGGCCGATGACGCCAACCGAACTGGCGTCGATTGAAAAGAAACATGTAAGCCACGTCAGCCGCGCCCTCGCAGAACTTCGTGCAGAGGGACTCGTGGAACCGATTTGGACCTCCTCCAGGGAGAAGTACTACCGGGCAACTGCCCGCGGCCTTTCGCTCAGCTACCAGTTCATCAGTCGATTGAAGTAGGATACTCTCGTTCTCCTTCGCTGCAGACCATGCTGCTCTGCCTCGTCCGAGCGTGCAGTCCAAGCGCCCCGGCACTAACGCATCACCATTTGTTACAGCCTCCATACTGATGACCGGGAGTTTCCACGCATGGCCGTCTTCTGGGTATCTGTTAATAAGAGCGCGAAGGCGTCAGCTCGGTCGTGGTCAAAGTCGTCATTTGTGGGATGGGCGCCATTGGCACTGAGATCCTGAAGTATCTGCTTGACAGGTCGCACCAGATAGTGGGAGTCGTCGACAGCGATCCCAGCAAGGTTGGGAGGACGGTCGCAGAACTGACCGGCCTGCCTTTGGGAGTGAGAGTCTCTGCATCTCTTGGAGACCTCCCGGTCGCGGAAGCCGAGGTGGGGGTCTTCTCCACGAAGTCGAGGATCTCGGACATAATGGAAGACTTGGCCTATGCGGCGTCGGCAGGGCTCGACGTGGTGACCACTTCAGAGGAGATGGCTTACCCTGAGTTCGCCGGCAAGGAAGCGGCAAAGACGCTTGACGCCCTGGCCAAGGAAAAGGGCGTGACGATGGTAGGAGTCGGCGTCAACCCGGGTTTCGTCATGGACTGGGTGCCCGCAGTTGCTGCCTCTGCAAGCAAGAGTCCGAGCAGCATCCACGTTGTCAGGTCGGTCGACGTCAGCAGGCGTCGACGTCAGCTCCAGGCGAAGACAGGAGTGGGGCTGACGAAGGCGAGGTTCGAGAAGGAGATGCAGGAATGTACCCTCGGGCACGTCGGCTTGATAGAATCGGCGCACCTGATCGCGCTGTCTCTGGGAGCGAAGCTCGACGGACTGAAGCACGGCGTCTTCCCAGTCCTGGGGTCGGAAGACTACGTCATGGGTGTGAGGCAGTTCGCAGAAGGAATGGCGGGGTCTTGCCATATCAGGTTGGACTTGGAGATGTCGATGACATCGGCCGACTTCGACGTCGTGGAGGTCAAGGGAGATCCAAACATCAAGCTCAGGTTCGAGAAGGGGGTATTCGGCGACTCGGCTACGGTCGCTTTGGTAGTTCACGCTGTCGAGAGAATCGGAAGCGCCATGCCCGGGCTCCTTACGGTACTCGACCTGCCGCTAGCAGTCCGCTGAGCCGTTTTGCTGAGACAAGGAATGACTTAAAGCCGCATGCGCGTGTTCGGCGTTGAGGCTGTGATGTTACAGAGTTACGGGAAGGTCCAGATGACCTGAAGGCATTAGACTGAGCCTCACTCACTCGTCAGGCGGTTGAATCCTGTAGATTCTATTCAACCCCATCCTCTCATCAAGACGACGGAGGGCCCAGTTCGCCGTCGGGGTGAACACAACTTCGAGCAGCGGGAAGACCGTGCCCGAAATCACGTGCCCGCCGATCACGTTCATGTCTCTCCTGCCAAACGTTCCGTGAAGATGAAGGAAGGGCTCTTTATCCTTCAGCGTGATGTTGCCGATCAGGCTCGTGACTTCGAGGAATTCGTCGTACTCGTGTTCTTCGTATTTCCTCGCACTGCTGTTATAATAAGCGAGCCGAAGCTGTTTGACGCCACCTATCGCCTCCACCTTGGCCGTTTTGATCTTCTCCCCCTTCGCTACGGCAAGCAACCCGTCGGTGAGGTTTGTTCCAGGCTTGAGGTTGTATATCTTGGACACGCCGAAGCCGGGCGTTGCACAGGTTAAAAGGATGGGAACAGGCTTCAAACCTCGACTGAGCTTGCGCCTGCACCTGAACAAATCCGGGATCCGGGCGTTGGGAGTCGCGGAGAGCTTCAGACCGGGGAAGAAGGCCTCGACTCTGGCTGGGGTCGTCATGAGGAGCGACCGGGTGGTCGACGGCTTGGCGGTCGGAAGGACCTCGGTTGGAGGGGACGACGCAGCGGCATCGATTGCGGCGCTTTATCGAAAGCTGAAACGCAACGACGTCAACATCTTGATGGTTTCAGGAGCGATTCTGAGCCTGTACAATATCGTCGACATCGACGAGCTGGCGCGGAAGACAAGGCTACCCGTGATCTGCCTGACCTACAAAGAGACTTCAGGGATCGAAGACTCGATAAGACGCCATTTCCCCGGGCGCGCCAAGGCCAAGCTGGAAGCCTATAGGAAGCTTGGAGGCAGGAAGAAACTCAAGCTAAAGTCTGGCCATTCCGTCTTCGTTCGGACGGCGGGGCTCGAGGACGCGGAGGTCAAGTCTGTGATCGACTTATTCACGCTCCAAGGGTCAATCCCAGAGCCTATCCGCGTGGCACGGCTTCTGGCGAGGGCAGCGGCACCTAGATGACCTTCACGCCAGGATTGAGTATCCCCT
>JBEKAG010000110.1:0-4055 GCA_050015955.1 Nitrososphaerales archaeon | reverse complement strand
CTCGCCCATAAGAAAGGTCACTGGAAAGTCCTCCGAAATGTCCTCGACGAACAGCTTTTTCCCGGTTTTCTTGTTTCTGAACGAGTCCATCTCCATTTCCTCATCCCTTCCTTGGAATTCCCAACTCTTGCTTGTCAGGAACTCGCGAACTCTGGAATAGGTCATCGCTATTTTGAACACGTTTTCTACTTCCAAGACTAACGCCTCTCCCGATCTCTTTGCTGTATACTTTCTCACCAAATAATAGTATGTCGTTCGCAGCGCGCGCGCGCGCCATGTGACCGACCGCCTTCGCTCTGAAGGGGTTGACTGCCGTCGAAGAGGCAAGGATTTCCGCACTCGTGAAGAAAGCGGTGAGCTAAGGACCGAGCTCGCCACTGGGCCCCGAAGTATCTTCACCTTTCAGCCACTCCTGATACCTGAAGAGCCTTCTGAGCTACTTTGATCGCGGGCCCGACGGGAGTCGCTTCAAAAACGCGTCTAGAAGTGGGTACGTGCGCGGGTTCGTGCCTTAGATGATTCTGACCCGTAAGGTCTGAACCCGAGACAACTCCCAGCTAGGCTCAACGCAGCTTGGAATGCCGCCGTGCTATCCGTACTGCGTTATGGCCCCGACTGTCGTGGCCTCTGGGGCCTTGGATGCGCTGGTAGGGTCGACGGCGAAAAGAGCCCACACCAAGGCTCCCAGAATGCACGTGGCTCCCAGGAGGGTTCCCTGGCCTTCGTAGCCGAAGAGGACCAACGCAAGTCCGCCCACGACCGTTCCGAGAGCAGAGCCAAGGTTAAGAGACGCAGTGTCTATCGACATCATCGTCCCCCGGAAATTCGGAGTCTGTTCAAGAGTCAGACTGTTTGCTGCCGATGCGATCAGTCCGAAGAACCAGCCAGCTGTCATTATCAGGGCAACTGAAGTGCAGAGATCGGGGGCGAAGACATACGCTGACGTAAACGCCCCCGCCAACAAAGCGGTCGAAACCACCATCGGCTTTCTTCCAAACATGTTAACAAGCCTGCCGGAGACGAGACCTCCGATGACATACGAGAGCGCAGCGCCGATGATCATGAGGGACGCCGTGTCCGTGGAGACAGAGAATCGCTGTCTGACAAATGAAGCTGCGAAGAAGACCACAGCGACGAACGAAGCCGAACGCAGCAGGTCGCCAACCAAGCAGGCGACAGCAGACCTGTTTGTGAGAACCTCCTTGAAGCTCCTGTAATAGGTCTCCGCTGCAGGGGCGGATTCCTCGAAGGCTCGAACCGAGGGGAGGCCAACGAAGGACAGCGTGAACCCGACAAGAAGGACAGGGACGACGAACCCGAATAGCGGTAGGCGCCAGCCACCTATCCCGGCCATAATCGCTATGACGGGAGCGCCTAGCACGTAAACGAGTGCACCTCCAGCAACGATCCTCCCAATCGCGTTCGGTCTCTTCTCCACAGGTAGATGTCTTCCGACAAGGGCAAACATCATTGGGTTCACCATGGCGTAACCTGCGCCGCTAACCGAAAAGAAGGTCATCATCATTAGGAAATCAGGAGCCAGGTAACAACCGAGCGAGGAGACCATCATCAGAACGAGCCCCACAAGCAATAGCGACCTGTGCCTGAACCTGGTGCTGAGGACCCCCGTGAGCAGAGCCATAGCGAGGGCCGCAAGGGAGTAGACGGTGTTCAGTTGCCCGGCAACGCCCACGGAGATGTTGAAGGTGTTCCCTATGTCGACTAGAAGAAGGGAAGCCAGCACTGCGATTGGACCTGTGGCGAAGCTCGACATTACAAGTGCGGGCAGGAAGAGCCTTCTGTGCGGAACCTGTTGTTGGTTGGTTACTACCGTGCCCAATCACCCAGTGTCGTCAGGGTTAAACCATTCACCACCTATTGAAACGGGCCCGGTGGGATTCGCCCCCAAACAGGTCAGGAAAATGGATTCCAGTCGCAATCTATGCGAATTGTGGAAACAACCTCCCCTGACATGGCCTTGGCGTCCTATGTAGACGCCCTATTGCGAGGAATCCTAGGAAGAGCGTTCTAGGACTTCCTCGGCGAAAACTGTCCACTTGCCTCTGCCATCTTTCTGCTCGATCATAATTGACCAGGTCTTGTCATTTGTCTTCCAAGAGAATGTGTTGTGGAGAGGCCCGTCCGGATACTCGAATACGAACCGTACTGCATTGGCTCCATCCCGTCTGCCGTATCCCAAGGACTCTGAGAAACGACCGCCGAAAGTGTCAAGCCAGTGGACCACGTATCTCTCACTCATGTTGTCATAGCCAATGAACACCTCAGCTTCATAGTCTGGCTTCCGTGGCTTCGATCTCGCCCTCCGGTTCTCAATCGCACTAACGTCAACGAAGTGAACCCTCAAGAACTGATGGTTCAGAACCCATTCAGCGTCACAGGCATGCATTATCGCCTGCCCAGCTATCCTCCCTTTGACTCTCCACTTCCCGACCAGCTTGTCTAAGAGAGCATCTCGGAAGGGACTATTCTCTCCGTCAATCTCAACGGGCTGGCTTGTGGGCATGAGGCTCGAGGTCCGCGCAATGCGCTTCGCCGTTATTTATGGTTCTATCCGCGCAGGATGGACTGGCAACGTTCAGAGTAGCGCGCGCGCTAGACACTAGAAGACCTTCAACAGCGCAGAGACTATTGGAGCGCCGCTATCGGAGACCTTTGTCCCCGTACCGATTGTGATGCGCGATACCTTCGACGTCGCGGCGCACCCTCAGGTATCTGTCTGACGAGTCGACGGGATATCCGAGACGAATCGCGTAGGCGATCTTCATGCGTGCGGGGACGCTAAGGACGCACTTCACCTCCTTCTCGACGTTCTCCCCGCCAAAGACGCTCATTATCTGGAAACCAATCTTCAGGGCTTGGGCGGTGAGCCACATGTTCTCCATGACGCAGCCGAGGCCCAGGATGCCCAGGAAGTCCCCTTCGGAAGCGGGCGCCCTTTTCCTTGGGTCGTAGATGACTATCAGGACCGCAGGGCTACCATCTATTGTGTCGTTCAGGGACGAACCTCTCTCCTCCCTCAGTGCCTCGCCGAACCTCGTGGGGTCCCTCCACTCAGGGGGGAAGTACGTGCCCAGAATTCCCACTTTCTTATGGAGCAGCTCCCTCCTAGAGAACGACAGCTGGCGGTAGTTTTCCCGGATAAATGATTCAGAGACAGGCGACTTGATGCTGCCTATCCTTCCCAAAAGCTCCTTATTATCGACAACGATGATTTCGAAGTTCTGCATGTTGTGAGGAGTAGGCGCCCACCGCGCCGCCTCGATAATCTGCCTCAGGTCCTTCTTGTCCACTGGACGGCGTGGATCAAAGGAGGTTCTAGTGGACTTCCTTTGTTGAATGAGTTTCAGCATATCATCAGCTTTCCCAGCGACCATCATCAGGCATCTCCACAACCCGTCTTTTGAACAGTATTCCCTTGGTCCCCTCTCTGATGGGCCGCGCGCGCCGCATGGGGCTTCCGCAGAGAGCGGGAGGCGCTGAATCCCGTCCACGACGTCCATGGCAATTCAATCCATGACGTGATGCCACGCGTCGACCACCGATGTCCCGACGCATGCCTGCCTGCCTGCCGCCTGACAGGAGTGCGCGCGCGCGACTGACGAACGGACAATCGTGTAGCGTTGGGTCGGCTAGGGTGGGACGACCCCCAACGTCCACTATGTGGCTAGGCGGGCTTGCCTTAAAACACTCGCGAAACGTGGATAAGAATGGTACCGCATGAAGTCAGGCTCAACCTTCAGGCTCGTGACACCGCCGTCCCTTGACTCGAGCGCTTTCTCAAGCCACTCGAACATACTGTTCACATCTCCCACAAGGGCATACACGTCTGCGACCTGCACCAAAACACCCCTAGTCAGGAGGTCCGGCGCGTTTAGGATAGAATCGAGATGTTTGAGCGCCTTGTCCCTCTCCCCCGCGCGCGCATACAGCAAGGCCTTGATGGCCATGCCCAATGTCGTGGGAACTAGCTCGGCCCATTTATCACTCCAGGAAAGAGCGGTTGCGGAGTCCCCCTTCATGGAGTATGCGAGGGC
>JBEKAG010000109.1:0-5272 GCA_050015955.1 Nitrososphaerales archaeon | reverse complement strand
TTGATTCCGGGACTTTGGCCGCGACAGTCTTCCTGACGGAGTCGGGGTCTCCCATTCCCCTGACGATGATGGAAACCACTCTGGCTTCCATGGTCTCATCCCCCGTGCGAGAATGGGATCAGGATGACCGTCTGGCCGCTCTTCACGACCCTCTTCACAGATGCGGGCACGAACGCCTCGCCGTGCTCCACCATAACAAGGGTGTTGTACTTCGTGAATCCTGGGTCTGCTTCGGTCGAGAGTCCCCTCAGCCTCTCCACGATTTCTTCAGCATCGAGCGCGTCGTCTGCCAGCTGGACCTCCTTCGCCCCGACGCTGGTCCCGATGTGGCCGAGGCACTTGACTTTGATCATTCAGGATTGAGGATGAAGAGCCTTTCCTTATACCTTCTTCCTCGGTAGTACGTTCCGGGGGGAAAAAGTTTACCTCCTGAGGACTGAAGTTGCTTTCGGAGTTCGGTGCCTGTCATCGACCCTAGCCTTTCAATCGGGACGTTGACCGCAACCGGTCTGGGGTCGACGGTGTGCATC
The DNA here is from genome assembly GCA_050015955.1 of Nitrososphaerales archaeon. Classification (GTDB taxonomy): domain Archaea; phylum Thermoproteota; class Nitrososphaeria; order Nitrososphaerales; family Gagatemarchaeaceae; genus UBA183. The sequence goes on along the minus strand of JBEKAG010000109.1, from coordinate 4,742 downwards.
GATGTCTTGCACGGGAAGAGTCTCCCGCTTCTCGCGACTGCGACCACGTCGTCCTTCCCAAGCCTCTGGACTAGGACCACGACCTTTCTATCGTCCTGGAGGGCAGAGTCGATTTCGTCTTCGGGGACGAACTCCCTCTTCCATCTCAATTCCAACGCGATTGCGTCTAATCCTCGTATGACCGCGAAGGCGCCTTGCAGGTCCCTGGGAGCCGTCGGCAGAAGGACGAGTTGCGAGCTAAGAGCAGCAAGACCGCATTTGCGCGCGTCAAGAGAAGCGAACGCCTCGGCCAGAGTGCTCCTCCTCGAGATCCCAGCGTCGAAAAGCGCTTGGCTCAAGTCTCCCGATCCGCCGGATGAGTACACCCTCGCCCACCTGTGGAGGTTCACGTTCTTCGAGCCGTAGTCCACAGGGCAACAGACCGCGCTCTCCAGCCCCAGCCTCGCGAAGGCAGCGAGCCTGTGCATTCCGTCGAGGACTGCGTTGCTCTCTGAATCAATGATGATCGGGTCCCTCTGAATGCCTTCTTGCTTGATTTCTGATGCGATCCTCTCGACGTGGGATGGAATGGTATCCTCGTGCGGCAAGAGTGAGGAAATTGGCCTCACGTCTCTTCCTTCAGAGACTTGGCGATGTACCCTGCGATGTGGTTCCTGAGTTGCTTTGAGGATATCAACGCGAGTTCCTTGAGGGCTGTCTTGTTCTTCTCGTAGTCTGCACTGAAAGCCTCAGGGTGTCTCTCTAGGATTATCTCCGAAAGCCTTCTCGTCCTGTCCAAACTTGTACCTCCCCGGACATGTGGGGTGATTAAGTCTTCCCGCCGATGTCCAAGTAGCGGAGGCCGTTCCACAGAAGGCGCTGTCCCGCTTCTGAGAAGGTCAGCTTCCAAAGCTCGGCGAGTCTGAAGATCACTGTCGGGACCAGAGAAGGCCCCCCCGCCCCGCCCAGATGTGCAAATGTGATCGGCCCGTCAGATTCGGCAAGGACGAACGCTGGGTCGAGGCTGGATGCCATCCTCTGGAGCCTCCTGGATACCAGGAGAGCGGGTCCGAAGGAGACGAAGTACCCCCTGTCGTCAGCTTCTTTCAGCTCGGCCTCACCTTGGAACCAGTGCAGTAGCACCGATTTCACGCTGTAGCTCGAGAGGAGCCCAAGGCACTCCTTCTCTGCCCCTCTCGAGTGAACTTGGACCGGTTTCCCTGCTTTCTCGACTGCCTCGAGCTGCTTCACGAACGTTGTCATCTGCAGGCTATTCGGGGACACTTCTGAGTAATTCGGGTCCATCCCGAACTCGCCCGCGCCTGTCGCTTCATGAAGGGCTCCTTCGAACCATTCAAGGTCATCCCCGATCCCTGCCTCAGAAGGGTGGACTCCCACGAAAGCCTTCACCAGGCTGGGTTCACTCTTGGCGATCTCGAGCGTTGCCATGGAGCTCGCCCGGTCGATGCTAGACGAGAGAAGCATGGCTTCTGAGGAGCGGGCCAGATTCATGCTCGGGCGGTATTCCCGGTACTCGCAGAGGTGGACGTGCGAATCGATGAAACGCACGCCCAGCCCTCCCTCTGGTGGTATTTCAGACCACTCCTCCCGCTCCTGACGCAAACCTGAACGCAGTGGTTGGCAAGTGCCCTTTCCTACCCCAAATCACCAAGAAACGCCGAAAAACCCGTCTATTCGCCCAAAAGGTTCTTAAAGACCCCTTGCTTCTGATCGAACCATGTCCGGTTCGGAGTTCGGCCTTGCGGCTGTCTACAGGGTCATAAAGAAGGCCGGTGCGGATAGGGTGGGAGACGACGCGGCTATAGAGTTGAGGTCGGAACTGGAATCTGTGGGTCTGCAAATCTCCAAGGCAGCAGTTGAACTGGCCGCCCATGCCGGTCGGAAGACGGTAAAGCCTTCTGACATAAAGCTGGCCGCGAAGTCGGTTCTGAGGCAGAATACATAGTCCTTAGGCGCAACTCTGCGCGCGGTCCCTAGAAAAGGTGGCGTGGCTGAGCGACTTCGGCGTGCAGAAGCTATTGGAAAGGAAACTCACTGAGGAATACTTCACCTGGGTTTCAGACCGTCTGGACTAGAGGGTTAGGGCTTGATGTCATGCTTGACAACTCCTGTGTTCTTGTTCTACCTTTGCCTTGGTATGTGTTTGAGATGGCTTAGCTCCACACCGCATAAATAATCCAGGTTTGGGCGTCTTGTTGTCTGTCTTGGCAGCCCTGCCACCACTAAACTCAGGGGACATAGCGTGGGTGCTGACGGCCACCGCTCTCGTGATGATAATGACTCCTGGACTCGGCTTCTTTTACGGCGGTCTAGTAAGAAGAAAGAACCTCGTCTCTACGATAGTCCAGACATTGACAATATTTGCCGTGGTGAGCCTTGTTTGGGCCATATGGGGGTACAGTCTTGTCTTCGCCCCTTCGGTCAACGGAGTGGTCGGAGACCTTTCAAAAGCTGGGCTGGCCAACGTAGGCGCTGCCCCGAATCCGACATACTCCAATACAATCCCCGAGCTTCTGTATTTCGCCTTCCAGCTGAAGTTCGCGGCCATCACGCCGGCGCTCATCATCGGCGCGTTCGCAGAACGTATCCGTTTCAAAGCTCTCTTGGTCTTCACGGTTCTCTGGACATCGTTCATCTACTGTCCGGTCGCGCATTGGGTCTGGGGCGATGGCGGTTGGTTGAAGGCGTTGGGCGTGATAGACTTCGCAGGCGGGCTCGTGGTTCACATCACGGCTGGAGTCTCCGCTCTAGCGGCTGCTATAGTGATAGGTAGGAGGAAAGGGATAGAAAGCTCAACTGAAGTTCGCCCTAGTAACATCCCATACGTCATACTGGGAGCGGCTATACTGTGGTTCGGCTGGTTCGGGTTTAACGGGGGGAGCGCTCTCGCCGCGGATGCGATCGCCGTGCAGGCCATCGTCAACACTAACATGGCCGCGGCCGCGGCTGCGGTCAGCTGGATGCTGGTGGATTGGTCACGGAAGGGGAAGCCTTCTGCGGTGGGGATAGCTGTCGGTGCGGTCTGCGGACTTGTGGCAATAACCCCGGCGGCTGGTTATGTTGGTGTCATGGCTGCCATCTTCATAGGGCTGGTGGTCGGAGTGCTGTCCAACGCCGTGGCGAACTGGAGGTCAAGCCGTAACCTCTTCGACGATGCACTGGATGTCTTCGCCTGCCACGGGGTCGGGAGCATGTGGGGGGTAATCGCGACAGGACTCTTCGCTTCAACTGCGATCAACGCAGGCGGCCCGAACGGAGCGTTCTTCGGAAACCCGCACCTGCTACTGGCAGAGGCCTTCGCAATCGTGATCGTCGCTGCCTTCGCGTTTTTCGGTTCGTACCTGTTGCTCAAGGTCGTCGATTTCATCACGCCTGTAAGGGTGAGTGCGGCAGATGAGGAAACAGGCCTCGACCAGAGCCAGCACGGCGAGGAAGCCTACACCGTAGGATAGAGTCACAGAGCGCCCTGTCTGGTCACATCCGAAACTGGATTGCCCAGACGCTCGCAGGCGCCAAGAAGATGACGGGCGTACTTCGCCTGTCTGCCTTTCCCCGCCCCGTTAGCGACAACATGACCAAGGAACGCCTTCACTTTCTCCTTGGTCGCAGGGTCGATTCTCTTCGCTCGGTCAATCCTGCTGAGGAAATACTTCAGTTCCCCAGCATAGTCATATACGCCACCCGAAGGTGACTCCGTCCGTGGCATGCCATCAGACAAAACGGGTTGATGTCTATCGGCCATGCCACAAGGTGCCCCGGTGGTGTAGCCCGGTCAAGCATGTTACCCTCTCGAGGTAGCGACGGGGGTTCAAATCCCCCCCGGGGCAGACTCAAGCTTCTTTGGTGAATCGGAGCTAGATTCTCACTGTTTGCGCGACTGGTCGCGAGAACTCTTCCGGGATCGGCAAAGGAACGTTTCACATATGATGGTGGGCTGACATACGTCAGAATCAATAAGAACTGTTTTGAACAGTGTTCATTATTAATAGGGGGTTGTGAATGCTTATTAATGTCCCTGACCGAGAAAGATTTGAGCCATGAAGAAGAATACGCTCCTGACCGCTGCAATCCTTGTGGTCATAGTCGTAGCGGCGATCTCCGGGGGGCTCTATTTCTCTCGCAGTCAGGGTTCAGCTGCCATGCCGTGTTCGACAACCAATCCAAGCCCATTGACGACGATACAGGTAGTCGCCGCTGAAAACTTCTGGGGGAGCCTGGTATCTCAGCTCGGCGGAACGCACGTCGATGTGCTGAGCATCGTTTCAAACCCCAACACCGACCCCCACGAATATGAAGGCGACGTCGCAGACGCCGAAGCGATTGCAGACGCAAACCTCGTGATCGTCAACGGGGCGGGGTATGATGACTGGGCTCTGCAGCTTGTTGCAGCAAGCAACACTCCAAACCAGGCTGTCCTGAACGTGCAAGAACTCATCAACCAGTCAGTCACAGCAAATCCTCACTTCTGGTACAGTCCCTACTACGTGAATGACACTGTGAAGGCGATGTACAAGGACCTTGTGTGCATCGACCCGACCGACACAGCATACTACAAGCAGCAGTACATCGCGTTGAATGCGTCGCTTGGTGTGTACAACGAACGGATAGGCGAGATAAAACACCAGTTTGCGGGCACACGCGTGGCATCCACCGAGAGCATATTCGTGTATTTGGCAAACGCCACGGGCCTTGACCTTGTATCTCCTCCCGCATTCATGGAGGCCGTCTCGGAAGGAAGTGAC
>JBEKAG010000108.1:0-4159 GCA_050015955.1 Nitrososphaerales archaeon | reverse complement strand
CTGGTTAAAAGGTGCCAGACCTTCCGGGGCTGTGCCACCCTAAAATGAGCGACCCTGATTCACTTGCTGGAGTTCCGAAGACTCCACTCAAAATTCTGATTCTCACGCACACTCGTTTTCCTCATGAAGTTAGAATCGAAAAAGAGGTGGGTTCGCTCGTGGCCAAGGGGATACAGGTCACGGTAGTCGCGAACAGAACTGTAACCAAGAACCAGGTCAGCGAATTTCGAGGAGTGGAGGTTCTGTATGTTTGGATGGTTCACCCGTTTGGCATCCCAATTCTGAACCCCCTTGGGCTCATGCGTATTCTGAAAGGAGAAAGGTACGACGCCATTCAAGTTTACGATGCCCCTCTGATGCCATTCGCCATGCTATTGTCGATTGCCTTCAGAATTCCCTTGGTTTACGACGCACATGACACTTGGCCGCTCTTGACTATCTATTCCTCTCGGAGCCGGTTATTCGGCGTCGCGTCTGCACCCTTGCATTTCATTTGCGAGGCAATCACGATTCACCATTCTCGAAAGGTAGTCGCCGTCAGTGAGGGAATGGTGGATGTGTTCGCCAGGTACTACCGTTGTTCGCCCTCAAAGGTCGTGATCGTCAGGAACCTGCCATCCATGATCGAAATCGTTGACCTCGAGTCTGCGCGCGCGCTCTCGACAGAGGTCGCTAGACCGAACTCGCTCAGGCTGGTCTATTTTGGAACAATGGACAGGTTGAGAACTGGGGAACTATCCAGGTTCATCAGGGCAATAAGCATCCTCAAGAACAGTTCGGAAACAGAATACACTCTGAAGATCATAGGAGGTGATGTCGTGCACATGCTACCTCCGAAGGCGCTGATGGACCTTGCAGAGACACTCGGGGTATCGGACAGGGTTCATTTCCTCGGATGGGTTCCCATGGATGAGGCCCTCGGTGTTGTCGCTTCCGCCGATGTGGGGCTAGTTGGCGTAGAAAAGAACCTCTACGCCGACATCGCCTTGCCCCAGAAGCTGTTTCAGTACATGCTCGTCGGAGTTCCAATTCTGACTTCGGAGCTCGAAGAGGTGAAGCGTCTTGTCGGGAACGGAGTATCGTACTATCAGGACAACGCTCCGGAATCGCTGGCGAAAACAATGGAAGGGATACGAAGGGATCTTCCCGCTCTAAGACGGAGAGCATTGGAACTCAACCAGCGAGCCTTGCGCAATTTGACTTGGGAGAATGATGAAGAAAAGTACGTAAGTGTATTCGAGTCACTACGGGGAGTCACCCCGCACTTGGGACCATAGTCTTCCGTCAGCGCGCACTCGCTAGGCTTATCATGCATTCGCCTCAGACTTGCACGAAGGACCTTTCTCCAAGGATGAGCTTGTAGCCCTTGGGCACCCTTCTCTCACCGTCTGCTATGGTCGAGCTGCTGCCGATCAAGCTGTCGACGATTCTCCTCCCGCTTTCAATCTGGCACTCGTTCATCACGATGGAATTCTCAATCTCCACGCTCTTCAGTCTGCATCCGTCTCCGACCGACGTGTAAGGCCCAATGAAGACGTCGGGCCCTATCACGCAATTCCTTCCAATGATCACCGGTCCCCTGATGTTCACAGCCCCCACGGTTCTTGAACCCGCGCCCATCGAAAGGTTCCCTGTCACACCGGTCTCGGGCGACAACTCGCCCCGTACGTCGCTCTGCATGTCGGCCAGGACCAGCTGGTTGGCTTCCAGGAGATCCTCAGGTTTGCCGGTGTCTTTCCACCATCCTTTCACATGTTCGATTTCGACCTTCTTCCCCTGAGAGACGAGGACTTGTATCGCGTCCGTGATCTCCAGTTCGTTCCTGCCGCTCGGCTTGATTGCCCTTACCGCGTCGAAAATAGAACTTCCGAAAACGTAGACGCCGACGAGCGCGAGATTGCTCGTAGAGTTCCTCGGTTTCTCGACTAGTCTCTTCACCCGTCCGTCCTCCAACTCCACGATGCCGTAGCGAGATATGTCTGTGACTGGGTAGACTCCTACAACGCAATCGGCTTTTCTCAGTTCGAATACACTCACAAAATCCTGAACTCCCTGCCTCAGCAGGTTGTCCCCGAGATACATCACGAATGGTTCTCCATTCATGTATTCTTCAGACAGAAGAGCGGCATGGGCCAGGCCCTTTGGCTCCGGCTGATCGATGTACGTTATCTTTATTCCAAATGGGGAACCATCGCTAAGCACCTCTTGCACGCCTTCCCTTATCGGGCCCAAGATCACCGCGACTTCTTTGACTCCAGCATTTATCAGATGCTCGAGCCCGTAGAGGAGCAGTGGCTTGTTGGCAATTGGGAGCATGTGCTTGTTCCCTGTGTACGTCAGGGGCCTCAGCCGGGTGCCGTGCCCGCCGGCGAGGAGCAGGCCCTTCATGATGTCGCCTGCGACTCGGCCTCTCTGGCGAAGAGATCCAACGCGTGGTCGATGGTCATCATGCCGTACCCGACCTCTCTCCGTATCCTATCCGATATTAGGCTGCTGTTGGCTGGTCTCTTGGCCACTTGCTTCAATCCTGACGAGGATATGGCGTGGACCAGACCTTCGTCCAGGGCAAGCCTTCTGGCCACTTTGACGGAGAAATCGAACCTGCTCAAAGGTGTGGCACCCGCAGTGTGAAACAAACCGCTCCTGCCGCTTTCCGCGATGGCAAGTATCGCCCTAGCCAGGTCGTCAGCCAGGGTGGGCGAAGCGATCTGGTCGTTGACGATTTCGACAGCTTTCTTGGCGCCCAGCTGGGAGACAAGCCAAGCGGCGAAATTCAGCGGTTTCCCCGAAGCAGACGTTTGCGACATCCCCGATGGTGAAACCCAGCTGTAAATGACCGACGGCCTGACGACTGCGTTCACCCCGTCGGACAATGCGTGCCCTTCACCGAGCAGCTTGCTCCTTGCATAGACGCTCAGCGGGTCTGGCCTTGACTCCTCGGTATACGGTGCGCCAAACCCGTTGAAGACGAAGTCTGTGGATATGAAGATAAGCCGGGAGCCCGCTTTTCCGCAGGCCTGGGCAACGTTCAAGGTCCCCGCCGCATTTATCGCGATTGCCTCGTCCGGATGGGTTTCACAGTAGTCGACATTATGCAAGGCTCCCGTGTCAATCACCACGTCCGGTTTGAGTTCCGACAGAACCTGAAACGCGTGGTCCCTGTCCCTCTTGTCAAATGGGATACTTGACCTCTGGCCCATGCGCCAAGGTCTGGACATGTGTCCGCCGTGAACTTCGTGTCCGTTAGGCACGGCGCTTTCCGCGAGCTTGGTTCCCACCTGTCCTCCGATGCCAATTATGAATATCTTCATCGAATCCACTCTACGATCCTATTTCACAGGGCATTCGTTCCGCCAGGAGGATATTGCTATCATCGGGTCGATCATCCGAGGAGCAGGTCCCATTCCCCTTTTCTTGTCTGGGCTCCTGCAAATATCGATTTTGTCGGTCGCATGGCTCGGGAGAGCGGGCCCGGACCCTACGCTCTTCGGGGCAAGGTCGCATGCTACTAGAGTACGACTCCCCTTAGCGCCACTTCTGCTGCCGCGGCTGGGTCGTGGAGAAGGTGCTTGTACCAGTCTACAGTCATCGTCTTGACGGAGTCTGTGGTTTCGCCGTTGATCAATGCCGCTTCGATTTCCTTCGCGGCATCGATTGGAGTGTACTTTGGCTCGAACCCCAAGACGCTTCTCGCTTTTCGGAAGCTGACCCGGTAAGAGCGGGTGTCCGGCGTCCCGTACCACTCGATCTGAGGCCTTTCGGCCAAGGATCCAGCCACAAGTTCGGCCAGGTCTTTGATCTGATAGTTCTGGGCGTCGGAGCCGACGTTGAATAGCTCGCCGTTGATCTTCTCTTTGTCTTCTGAGAGAATTGCCAATACGGCGCGCGACACATCCTTGACATGAACAAAAGGCCTCCATTGTGTGCCATCCTTCATCACCGGAATCTTCTTGTTCTTGACGGCGCCGAGAGTCATTCCGTTTATCGCTACATCGAACCTCATCTTTTGCGATAGGCCATAGGCCGTGGCGAGTCTCACAGCTGTTGAGGCGAATTCTTTGGAAGCAAGGGGCAGGTTGTCCTGCTCCGCTAGCAGGTTAGCCCTGGCGTAGGTCGTGAGAGGGTTGGTGGGGGATTCCTCAGTGAGGGTCCCATCTTG
>JBEKAG010000107.1:0-4198 GCA_050015955.1 Nitrososphaerales archaeon | reverse complement strand
GACAAGATAGGCCCGAACGTGACCCTGCTGCTTCCTGCGTCGGGGCTTGTTAACCATTCCCAGAAGCCACTCGGGACACGCACAAAAATACGATTCGGTTATGTGTTCGTTAGGGGAGTATTTATAGCAGGATACAAGGATTGCCGCAGTCGATGTCTGAAGAGAAAAAGATGGTCATCGTCGGTCAGTCGAAGCCGCTCCTCAACTACGTCACTGCCTGCATCACTATGTTCAACGGCGGTGCACGACAAGTCGTTCTCAGGGCAAGAGGCGAGGCGATCAACATGTCAGTCGAGGTCTACCAAGTGCTCAAGCAGCGCTTCATGAGCAACGTCGAAATCTCAAACATCGTAATCGATGGTGAGAACGTCACCTCAAGGGACGGAAGGCAGCTGAATCTCCCCGTCCTTGAGATAGAGCTCTCGATTCCCCAGTAAGTATTTTAGCACGATAATTCTGACAAGTGACAGGATTCCTCATGAAAGCCAAACGATTTGCAAAGGTCAGTTCGATGCTCCCTGGTAAGAAGGGCGCAGAGGTGGTCAGGAAGACTGCCGAGTACCTGTCCCCTTCAATCTCTCGTTTTTACCCGCTAGTGGTAGAATCCGCGCACGGATCCCTCGTCAAGGACGTCGACGGGAACCAATTCATCGACTTCGCGTCGGGAATCGCCGTCCTCAGCACAGGCTCGACCCACCCAAGAGTCGTGGAGGCGATTAGGAGACAGTCCGAGAAGTTCATCCACTATTCGTACACCGATTTCTACTACGAGAACATAGTGGAACTGTCGGAGAAGCTCATCTCGATGGTGCCGGGCAGCTTCCCAAAGATGATCTACTACGGGAACAGTGGTGCCGAGGCGGTAGAGGCCGCGATGAAACTGACGCGCAACTACACGAAGCGGCCGATTTTCCTAGCGCATACCGGTTCGTTCCATGGCAGGACGATGGGCGCGTTGAGCCTCACTGCCAGCAAACCAATTCAGAGGAAGGGTTCGCTCCCCCTTGTACCCGATACGGTTCACTTTCCGTTTCCATACTGTTACAGATGCCCCTGGAAACAGTTGTTCCCGGAGTGCGATTATTACTGTGTTGCTTACTTCAAGGAACAGTATCTTGAGAAGTTTGTCCCGGTTGACGAAGTAGCTGCGTACTTCTTTGAATCGATTCAGGGAGAGGGAGGATACGTGGTGCCGCCTCCGGATTACTTCCATAGGATGGAGTTCCTGAGAAAGGAAGGCGTGCTGTTCGTGTCGGATGAGATTCAGACGGGCGTAGGGAGGACGGGCAAGTTCTTGGGCGTAGAGAACTTCGGCGTGATCCCGGACGTTGTCACGATCGCGAAGGGCATCGCTTCTGGCCTACCTCTGAGCGCGATGATTGCGAAATCAGAGGTGATGAACAGTTGGAAGCCGGGGCAGCACGCGTCTACCTTCGGCGCTAACCCCGTTGCAGTCGAGTCGGCCTTGGCGACGTTGGAGATTATCAACTCGGAGCGCCTGATGGAGAATGCGAAGAAGTTAGGAGAGAAGGCGGTGAAGAGGCTGCTCGAATGGAAGGAGAAGTACGAAATCGTGGGCGATGTGAGAGGACTCGGCCTCTTCATCGGGATCGAGATAGTCAAGGACAAACGGAGCAAGACTAGGGGTGAGGAGGAGGCCAAGAAGATAATGGACTACTGCTTCAGGCACGGAGCGCTGGTGATCATGGCGGGTCGGAACACGCTCAGGGTCATACCCCCGCTGACCATCTCGGAGGATGAACTCACTGAGGGGTTAGACATACTCGAAGAAGGGATTTCCGACGTCAACTCGATAGTCGCCAGAGGTTAGGCCATGTATGACTTCGAGGCCCTAGTAAGCGAACTGCTCCAGAGCCGCCCAGAGCTCAACAGGGAAGAGTTGATGCGGCGGATTGAACAGAAGAAGCAGAAGATAGGGGTCGGATACCTCACCGATCAGGGAGCGCTGTTCTTGGTGGCCGGGGAACTCGGCGTCTCGCTGCGGAAGGCTGAGGCGTCTTCTGATATGACAATCAAGGACCTCTACATAGGAGCCAACGACGTTACGGTGGTAGCCAGGGTGCTTGCGGTCTACCCCGTCTCGACCTACAACAAGAAAGACGGCGGAACGGGCAAGTACAGGAGGTTCGTGCTCTTCGATGACCATCATTCTGCGAAGTTGACCGTATGGGACGAAATGGCCGAGCAGATAGTCAAGTCCGGAGTAGCGGTCGACGCACCTGTAAGGATAGTGAACGGCTACGTGAAGCAGGGACTGGACGGCAGGCCCAACCTCAACCTCGGGAAGAGAGGCAAGGTCGAAATCATAGCCGATGAAAAGGTCGTAGCGAAGCTCGTCCCGATCTCTGCCGTGACCGAGAAGTTGACCAAAGTCTCTCAGGAACAGCAGTTTATGGCGATAGAGTGCCTAGTCAACTCGGAGCCGAGATACAGCGAGTTTGTCCGGTCCGATGGTTCACCAGGTTCTCTCTTCCAGTTCGGCGTGATTGGAGATGGAGTCAATGCAGAGACGAGAGTAGTGATCTGGAGCCCGTCCACCCAGCCGGAGCTAAAGAAGGGCCAGAGAGTCCTAATCACCAATGTGAAGACTAAACGCTCGCCAAGTGGAGAGTATGAGCTTCATGGAGATGCTGGAAGCGTGGTCATTCAGGCTCAGAAGGCTCCAGTGGAGCTTCGGGTCGCTGCCACCAGTGTGAACTCAACAGGGACGATTCTGTTGGCTGTAGATAAGGGTGGGAGAGTGTGGGCCGTTGAGAAGGAGAGAGAAGCGAGGGAGCCTACTACCGGGGAGGCCGTGATGGTGACGTCTGACAGCGAAAACGAAAGCAGGTTGTATTGCAGGACTAAAGGCTCAGTGAATGTGGCGAATTTGAGTTCGCTACCAGGCTTGGACCTCTTGGCTACGAAGTTGCAGGATGCTAAGGATGAAACATCCCAAATCATGGTCGAGGTTATCGCGTTGTCTCACGGCAGCGTTGAAGACATCAATTTGAAGGATGGAACGACTGTGAAAAAGGGAGAACTCACGATTGGCGACGACACAAGCGAGATGAAGATTGTGGGGTGGAGAGAGTTATCAGGAAAGGTCCTAGGAATTCAGCCAGGGGAGAGACTCAGGGTGGTGGGCGCGACGCCCAAGGTCAACAAACTAGGAACAAGAGTGCTTCAGATGTCGAACCTTACCGTGATCGAGAGGTTGCAGGAACTCGACTAGGTCTTCGCTCGTCTCAGAGCCTCGTATTCGTAGACGAAGATCACTACCAACGCAACAACGAAGAGCACAATCATGGTAGTGCTCAAGAAGTTGTAGTAGCTATCAACGCTCAGGAGCGGTATGTGCAACTAGCTGATTGCGCGCCGGCGACTCATAATAAGCGTTACTGGGGTTGAGGTGGGGATTCGCCCGTCTCAGGCCATCACTCCTGAAGACAGGTCGCTGCAGTCCTAAATGCGTTAGATGTTCCGCTGCTCAGGGCGGGAGCCTGCCCTCTCTTCTGGCCAGCCTCGGTGTCCTGTTGAATACGATACCTCTCCACTCGTTTGAGAAGCTGACTTAGCACTTCACTTGGCACAGCCAATCCGTACTCTCTGAATTCTGGCGAGTAGAGGGTTTGCTTTGAGGTAGACACAGTGTCATTGAGTTAGGTGCCGGGGGCGGGATTCTCGTCGATCGATTCGAGCCCGCGATCTCCGGATTTCGCATCTGAGCTTGGATTATGAGTTACGCCCACGAGAGCGTGCCCGGCGCAATAGGCCAAGCTGTGCTACCCCGGCATCCACTCAGACGCCGTTCGGTGGAGATTAAAAGACTCACGGCGTCGGTCGAGTCGGAGATTTAGTTCTCGAGATTCTCTTCAACGATTAAAAACAGCATCCGATTGGTCTCGCCCGAGCCGCGGTAGCTCAGCTGGTTAGAGCGTTGCCTTGGTAAGGCAAAGGTCGTGAGTCCGAATCCCACCCGCGGCTTCATTGAATAAGCCTCTTCCCAGAGCGTCAAGGGTCAGTTCACGATGCGCGCGCAGCGCTGAACCAGATGACCATCTCCCCGGTGTTCCCCGAATAGAGGTTGAGTATCCAGCCTCGTATCCCTCTCGGCCTTCATCTTCTTCACCTCGCCCGCCAGCCACACGATGGTCTTGTGCTGCATCAGCAGGAGATTCATGAAGAGCGCCTCGCT
>JBEKAG010000106.1:0-4724 GCA_050015955.1 Nitrososphaerales archaeon | reverse complement strand
ATGGGTGGCCCTCGACGTCGACTCAGACAACGAGACTGCCATCCGAGTGTACCGGAAGCTCGGCTACGAGGAGAGGGCGCGGTTCAATTGGCACGTGGGGCCGACGCCAACAGCGACGGCTCGTTCCGCCGGCATAGCCACCGAGGTGCCTCGGTCAAAGATGAAGGAAGTGGCCGCGTGGGTGAACCTCCACCAACCTCCGACCCTTCGCGACCCGTTGCCTGTGACCGCCAAGATGTTCTCTCCTCAGGAGAACATTGCCAACCTGCCCAATACAAAGAAGAAGACATGGAGCCTCTCTTCCTCAGGCCAGACAACGGCCGTGGTGCGAGGGTTCTACCTCTCTATGATCAAGACCGTCTTCGTGATCCCAGCGGGATGGGATTCCGCTATCACTGGCGACTCCCTTCTCTCCTTGGTGGCGCCAGTGGTTGACTGGGCTCGCTCTCTGGGCGTCACGCGGACAGTGATCGTGGCCCCCGAGCCGCCCGGGGCGTGGGAGTCGGCAATGTTTTCCCTCGGTCTGCCGAAGGCGGCCTCAACCATGCTGATGGTCCGACCTTCTGCACCATGAGAGCCTCGTTGTGTCCGCGCACGGGTGCACCGCAGCTCAGCGGTACTGGCCGGGCTGCTCTAGGACTCTCTGATAGATTAGCCTCTCGGCCGAAAGACACAGTCTGCCCTGATCGCTCGTCAAAGCGATCGACCTTTCAACGTCTCGGACCAGATTTCTGAATAGGTCGATTTCAAGAAGATACCCAGGTTTCTTCCAGCCGCGCGCAAGCCACAAGTAGTAGGCGGTCGGGTCTGCCGAATCAATTACCACAACGTCTATCGTGCACTGGCCAGGAGTCTCCTGCCTCACCACGACTATCACCTTCTCAGTAGGGGGTCTGTAGACTCCTTCAGTGATTCTGTAGGCCCAGTCTGCGTAGCTGTTCTGATGGACCACCCTCGGTTCGAGTTTCTGGGCTTCTCTTTCGACCCTTTCACTAATGACCAGCAGCTCGGCAAGCTGCGACCTCCTCAATGTTGTCAGGAACCTTTCTTGTAGGGCGACCCCGAATCTTCCTGCTCTAGCTTTGATTCTGCGCGCCCGTTTGGATAGTACGTCGGCCTCTACTAGAAGTTCATGGATTTCCAGACCTGAACACCCCTGCGAGCAACTGCGTCAGCTTGTCCGTCATGTCTAGTATTTCCTTGGATCCCGGAATCTCGGACGCGTGGAGCACAAAGTACCCTCTGAGCGACTCGAAGTAGGCGAGCGTTGGTTTCAGGACTGCCTTCAGAGATCGCAGGTTCTTGGGGTTGTTCTGCAGGTCGACCACGGTGAGGATGTCCTCGTTTCTCCCGAACGCATCCTGGATCTTCTTCATTATCTCCGCTACATTCTCGACGAGGCCTTTCAGCTGTTCCAGCTTAGCGAGAATCTCCGAGGCCGTCTTCGTGAGTTCCATGATTCTGGCCATCTTGCTTTTGGTTTCATTGTCGAGTCCCGCGACCTGAGACTGAAGAGTACCGAGATTCTCTCTGGCCTTTCGATGAGTGTCGAGGATAACTTTGAGCGAGTCCTCAGCCTGTCTCTTGTTACTCTCAAGAGCCTTCAGGGTAAACTGTAGAAGGGTCCGCTGTGCCGTGAGAGAATCGACCGCAGCTTGGTTGTCTGTCCGTTGTGAGCTTGCTGTCGCTGCCTGTTCTTTCAATCTCTGCAATTCTGTGGTCGCCCGTTCCTTCTCACGGTCCATTGCTTCAAGCCTCTTGGACTGCGCCTCTTCTCTCTCTTTGAGGGCATCCCCCATCCGGTTGTATTGCGTTTCAATCTCGCTCACCCTCGTCACTAGGTCGTCGCTTTGGGCCTGTAGAGACTTCGCCTTCTGTTCTAAGAGAGGGATGTCGTGCTGAAGGGTGGTCTTGTGGACATTGAGGGTCATAACCGTGTTGTTGATTGCCTTGACAGCCGCCTCCAAGCTGCCGTGCTTGATGACAAGGTCGGCAATCTTCTTCGCCGCCTCTCCGCCCTTGCCGCCCTGCCTCTGTACCTCCGACGCAATCGCGTCAAGCACGTCCTCCGTGAGGCCGCGCTCCCAGAGCCCTTCGTTCCTCTTCAGTATCTTGGCAGCATCTCCTGGGTGCCTCTCGATTCGCTTCAGGGAACCCTGGATTGCCTCCAGCTCAGAGACGTTCCCGAGCTTTGCGCGCACTCGGCTCTCTTCGTCCTCGAGCTTTCGTATGCGCTCCTTCAGGCTCTCGGATTCGACCTTCAGTGCTTGGACCTCGCGTGTCAGGTCGCGATACTCGGCATTGAGCCGTTCCGGCGTCTTCCCAGTGGTCTCCACAAGCTTCTGCATCTCCAGCCCCGCCTCGGCGTACTTGGCGACGTTGCCTTCGGCCTTCTTCAGGAGAGGGATGACCTTCTCCACAACCTCGTCCAGCGACGAGCCGGCATCCTCGATCCTGTCGCCGATGACGTTTCCCCTAAGGAGCGACTCGACAGCGATCCCCTTCTTGCGACAGACCACAGCACTTGCACGCACTGCCTTCAGATCCGGATCCCTCTTGGAGGCTTCTTCCACGAGTTCGGTCATCGAAGACCTGGCGACGCTTGTGGCCGCTTCAATTTCACGGTACGAATAGCCGAGCGCGTAGAGCTCTAGTGCTTTCCTCTTCTGTTCTTCGGTAATCCTGTATCCTCGCACGTCATGAGGTGGAAGGTTGAGACTTATTTGTGAGGATTGAAGAGCATGGTACAATGACGATACGGCTTGTCAAAGCAGGCCACGGTCAACCTAGCACGATTCGGCTTGTCAAAGCGGGTCACACTCAACCTGGCGCGATTCGCACAAGCACGATTCGTGGGTTCCGCCGGAAGCGACGTTACAAGGGTTCCCCCGCTGCCATGTATGCAGAACACCCCACGTGCATGGAGATCTTCGATTTGCTTCTCAAGAATGTGAAGTGCATGACAGCGAATCAAGTCCGAGACAAGACAGGCAAGAGCCCAGGATCAATCAAGAAATGCCTGGAGGAACTCGTCGAAGCCGGCTATGTGAGGACAACCAAAGTTCACCGCCGGACCGGTCCCACAAGTTGCTACAGCGCGGTGACGAGTGTCCGTCTTCAGGGCTTTGGTATGACCCTTAAACGGGTTGGCCGTGGAGTATGGGTCTCGGTTCCGCATCATCCCAAAAGCACTAGGAGTTGACTATGTCCTGCCGAGGGCCTATGCCCCCCCTGTGCGGTCAACTGTACCCTATAGGGGGGCCCCTAAAACTGCTGGACGAACGAACGGACGAACGAATGGACGGACGAACGGACAGAAGGACGGACGAACGGACAGGGGAATGGACAGGAGAGTGTACTGGGACTGGGCATGGGATGGACACGGAGTAGACAGAGAATGGAGACCACAACCTGGGCGGCAGTGTCGTCAGCTCCAACCCTTAAGTCAGACTGATTCACACGGCCCAAACGAATGAGGCTCGCCGGGAAACGCGCCCTGGTCACCGGTTCCTCGCAAGGCATCGGCGCCGAGGTAGCGAAGCTGTTCGCGAAGGAGGGCGCGCACGTCGTGGTCAACCACAGACCCTCCGCACCGCATACTGACACCGTCGCGAAAGCCATCCGCCGCTCGGGGGGCAAGGCGTTAGCGGCTCATTTCGACGTCGCAGATCCCACGAGTGTTTCAGCCATGTTCGTCGAGATTGAGCGCGAACTGGGAGGCCTCGACATCCTCGTCAACACCGCCGGCCTTTCCGAGGGCAGCATCTGGAACGTCAAGGTTCCCAAGATAACGCTTGACATGTGGAGGAGAGTCTTTGCAGTGGACACATTCGGGACCTTTCTCTGCACGCAGGGCGCGCTCAAGCTGATGAAGCGCGGCTCGGTCGTCAACGTGGCTTCGACTCCAGCACTCTCCGGCGACAGCGAGGGCCTGGTCTACGCCTCTGCTAAGGGGGCAGTCATTTCCATGACCAGGATGCTCGCGAAGGCCTTGGCCCCGAGAGTCAGGGTCAACTGCATGGCATTCGGTTCGATAGAGACGTCATGGGTAAGCTGGATGGGCGAGAAACAACTAGAGGCCTACAAGGCGGCGATTCCCATGGGCAGGCTCGGCAGGCCTGTCGATGCGGCCAACCTCGCCCTCTTCCTGGCCAGCGGAGGTCCTTCATTGAGCGCGCCTGTTCCAGCTTCTCAGAGGATGGTGGCCTCTCCGCCGACCCCCGAGAGATAGGCCTTGTATCCCAGCTTTTGGACTGCCCGCAGCACGGCCTGCTCGTGCTTCTCAGACGTGTTGATGAACACCGAGGGGCCGGTCTGCATGGAGAAGTAGGCCTTCGCCCCTTTTCCGCTCAGCTCCCTCACGCGCCTGATGATCCTCAAGCTGTCCTCGGTCATTATGATCAGCCTGTTTTCACCCGTCATCGTCAGGCTGTGGAGTTCCAGCGTGTCCTTTTCTGCGAGGATTCCCAGTGCGTCGAGGTCGTTCCCCAGGATCGCCTTCTCCATCTCGTCGCACCGCCTCCGGGCCGATTCGACGCGGGCGTCGAAGAATGGCGAAGTCATGACCTCTCTGTGGGCGTCCTCTGTCCTCATCCTGGAAGGTAGGGGCACGATCACCATCCGTAGGTCCATCTCACGCTGGTCGGCGAACCTCCTCGCGTAGGTCCCAGCGTCGTCAGCTCCCGCGTAGAGCCTCGAGAAGCCGCCGACAAGAGACCTTGATG
>JBEKAG010000105.1:0-4227 GCA_050015955.1 Nitrososphaerales archaeon | reverse complement strand
CTTCGGCTGGTCGGGCGTCACTCCCTCCAAGTACAGGGGAGGGCGCCTTGACTTCATGAACATACGCAGCTACTCGTCTGGCGACCCACTGAAGGACGTGAATTGGAAGGCCAGCGGGAGGCTCGGCAGGACGCTGGTCAACGAGTGGCACGTCGAGCGCGGCCTGGACTGCGTCATCATCGTCGACCTCTCTGCTGGAAGCCTGCCCAGGGTCGGTGAGTGGAACGGAAGAGGAGAAGTCATCACGTCAGCCTACGAGCTAGCGTGCTCGTTGGTAGGCTCTGGAAACAGGGTCGGCCTGCTCGTGATGGGGAGTACCCTTGACAAGCTCAAGCCTGGGTTCGGTTCAAGGCAACTAAGGGGTATGGTCGAAATGCTCGTCGATTCCAGGGAGGGGGAAATCTGGAGCATGAAGTACGCGGAGCAATTCCTGGAGATGTTCTTCAGAAAGCAGTACACGCTGCGCAAGGGGACCCTGTTCTTCGTGTTCGCGCGGCCCGGTGTCGAGGTCCTCGAATCAGTGTCTTCGCTTTCGAGACAAGGCTTCGTCTGCAACTCCGTGCTTGTCGACGCTTTGGTCGGAGAAGGAAGGGCTCTGACGGAGCTGAGAATTCTCGGGCCGGGGGAAGTCGAGTTCGGCCTGAAGTACGCACGCGCAGAGGTAGACTCCTTCAAGGCGATGCTCGCTGTTGTCTCCGATGTCCACGTATGGACGGCCGGTGGGGGATTCACGGAAGAAGGGAGGAAGATCAGGCGCTGAGCGCGAGGCCCTATGCAATCATCTTCCTGCTCGCCGCAGCGGCGGCAGCCG
The DNA here is from genome assembly GCA_050015955.1 of Nitrososphaerales archaeon. GTDB lineage: Archaea > Thermoproteota > Nitrososphaeria > Nitrososphaerales > Gagatemarchaeaceae > UBA183. The sequence continues at coordinate 3,416 of JBEKAG010000105.1, read as the reverse complement.
TGCTCTCCTGGAACCCTCTGGCGTCGGCAATGGTGGCGGCGTGCGCAGCCTTCCTCTTGGCGGGCTTCGTATGGAAGAAGGTTCTGCCGACCCTCCTCGCAGGATTGTTGCTCTACCCTGTCTTGGCGGCTGCGCTGTCGTATATCCTTCCACTTACCTGGAGCTACCTCGCGTCAGGCCTTTTTGCGATAGTCGTATGCGAGAGGATGACCTTTGAGTATGACGTGTCGGCTGTGCTCGGGTCTCCCACGGGAATCGATGCTGAGGCAAGGTCCTTGGTCTCCGAGGTTTCGAGAGCGCACACGAGAAAGATGTCCATTTACGTCGCCCTCGCTGTCTTGGTCATCGTAGGCTCCGCGGTGGCCTCGGCCTTCACCGTGTACGCGTCCGAGCTAATCGCCGCGGCCATGCTGCTCATGTTCGTTATCGTCGTCTACGCGGCCCGCTGACCTCGGAATTATGAGCCAGACAACGCGTCTCTCCGAATCGTTCGACCGGGGGAACCATAGTCAGCTGTGCTGACGAACGGCGTTAGGTGGCGTTGAGTAGCTTCATGAGAAGCATCGTCGCCGACTGGGCAGGTAACGAAACCACTCGATAACAGGACAGAACCGAGGCACTTGTCCTGATTGCCTATCAGAACGTAGCGCCGTCCGGCTCCTAGCTCTTCCCGTCGTCGACAATCGAGGCGAGTTTCTCCTTCAGGAGTCTACTGACCAACCTGCCGTCTGACCTCCCCCTGACCTGCGCCATCACCTCTCCCATCAGCGGAGAGAAGGCGCCCTCTCCCTTCGCTTCAATCAAAGCCCCGTTGCTTCGGACAACCGATTCGATAATCTCCGAGAGCCGGCTTTCGTCGATAGAGCGAAGCCCCAAGTTCTCAACCGCCTCGCTTACGCCCATAGACTCGCCCCTGCCGATCGACCTGAGGACGTCGGGAGCAGCCTCCTTCGCAACTGTCCCCGAGTCTATCGCCCGGAGGACTTCTTCAAGGGCGTCCTGACCGATAGCGTCCTCGGCGATGCCCTCCCTTGTCAGCCGTGCTGGAAGGTCGACGAGCATGGAGGCCACGAACGAGGGCTCGAGCTTGAGCTGGGACACGATTCGTTCGAAGAAGCCAACGAGGTCGGAGTCAAGTAGCTTGACGGCGAGGTCTCTGCTCAGCGAGTACCTTCCCACGTATTTGCTAACAGTCTCCTCCCAGGACTCTGGGACCAGCTTCATCAGGGCGCCAAGACGGTCAGCCCCAATCACCACGTCGGGGACATCGGTCTCCGGGTACATCCTCTGGGCACCAGGCCTAGGTCTCGTAAACCTCGACTCTCCATCTTCCGTTGGGGCCCGAGTCTCTGCCGGAACGCCTTCCGCGGCCTGATTCAATCTCTCCATGACACGTGGGACCGCCTTCTTGAGCTTCGATTCCTGGCCTGCCAGCAGGACCAAGGCCGCGTCCTTTTCTGTTCCGCACTCCCTACGAAGAGCCTCCTCTTCCTCTGGCGATATCCCCTGCCTCTCGAACTCGTCAGAATGAATAATCCCTTCGAAACCGTTGGCTCTTGCGACCTCGGCCAACTCCTTCCCGAGCCTGATTCCTGGCGACGGCTCCCACCCTATCAGACCACGCAGGCCGCCGGCGGTGATGCAGACAACCTTCCCCCCTTCTCTCAGTTTGGCCTGGATGACCCTCGACCTGGTGTGGCTCAGCACGCAGCTTACATCGAACTCTCTGCAGCCGACCCTCCTGACTCCCCTACGCTTCAGCTTGGAAGAGACCTCCATTAACCCAAGCTGCCTCGCGACCTCGTACGAGACCACTTTGGGCAGCAGGTTGAGCTTCTGGACCCCCTTGACCTCCACCACTTCGCCGCCTCCTACTGACACATTGAGGTCCTGCCTTATCGTCCCCAGACCCCTGGCCACTCGGCCCGTCGACCTTAGCGTCCTGCCCAAGTGAAGCGCGACCTTACCCACGGATTCAGGGCTCCCTGAGATAGGGTCAAGTGCCAACTCCACCAGTGGGACGCCCTGCCTGTCCAGCGCGAACTGCCTTGACTTCTCGTCCTCCCCGATTATCCTGGCGGCGTCTTCCTCTAGAGTCACCGACTGGACGCCCACTGTGACCCCTTCCACCGTGATGTATCCGCCAAGCCCTATGACAGCTGTCCTCTGGAACCCAGTTGTGTTGGAGCCGTCTATCACGATCTTGCGCATCACGTGTACCTCGTCGACGACGCTGGAGTGGACGAGCCCCGCAATCTGGATGACGATGTCCAGGGCCTCTTCGTTGAGCTGGTGAGGTGGCTCTTCGTCGGCTTCCACGAGGCATGACGATTCCGGGTTCCAGAGGTAGACGTTAGGCCTCCCTTTCGTGAACTCGAAGACGGCGGCGGGATCGAGCTTGCCGGTTTCGCTCTGGGCGGGCCTGAGACGCCTCTCGAACGAAAGGGGCAGCTCGTTCGATTTCAGTATCGGACACTCGCAAAAGAGCTTGTGCGCAGATGCAAGCTGCTGGTGTATCTCTAACCCCACCTTGACGTTGACTCCCTTCAGGTCAGCCTGCAAATCACTCACCCCGGTAACCTGCGCGCCGTCGTTTCGCCAGCCAGGTTTTTCAGCATCTTCGCCTTCGCTTCAGCGACGGTGGCGGAGTTGCCGAGCGCCCACATCAGTTTCACAAGGGCTGTCTCGGCCAGCATATCACCGAGGGGCAAAGCGCCTGCCCGTGCCAGGTCCCTCCCCGCATCGTAGACGTTGAGGTCGACTTTTCCGTTGATGCACTGAGAAGTCATGCAGACGAGCCCGCCTCTCTTGACGAAGGCCTTGACAGCAGAAATACCCTTCGAGCTTATGTGGCCGAGCCCGGTGCCTTCGATCACTAGCCCGCGGATGCCCATCCTTCCCACTGCCGATATCAGGTCTCCGGGCATAGAGGGATAGAACTTGAGGAGGGCCACCCTCTTGTCGAAGCGGGTCTCGGGCTCGAAACTGCCCTCGTCACCCCTCTTCGGAAGGTCGGGCGCGACATCCTCGATCCCATAAGAGCGCCAGACCGCGGCGAGAGGCACGCCCACGGACAGAAAGGCATCCCTCCTGCTCGTGTGGTTCTTCCTGACCCTCGTCCCCCTGTGCAGGGCGACCCCGCCGTCGCTCTCGTCCAGATGCATCGCCAGGTAGACCCCCGAAAAAGCCGCCCCGGCAGCCACAGCGACCGCTCCAATCAGGTTGAGGGTAGCGTCCGACGAGGGTCTGTCCGAAGAGCGCTGCGCACCGACTAGGACGACAGGGACCGGCACGCCTTGGAGAGCGAAGCTGAGCGCCGCGGCAGTGTATCCCAACGTGTCGGTCCCGTGGGTCACGACTACCCCGCTGTAGCCCTCGGCTACGGCCCTTCTGACTCGGGCGGCCAACTTCGACCA
>JBEKAG010000104.1:0-4227 GCA_050015955.1 Nitrososphaerales archaeon | reverse complement strand
CGACCGTCACTTCTACTCAGACCGCACCTACCACCGTGGCATCGACCAAGACAGTGATCTCCCCCACTACGACCACTTCGACGCGGACCGCCCCTACCACAATTGCATCGACCGTCACTTCTACTCAGACCGCACCTACCACAATCACTTCTACTCGCACCTCCCCTACTACGACCACTTCGACCGTAGCTTCTACCGTGGCATCGACCGATACAGCGACCTTCTATGCGGCAGCGGTGATTCTGACTGTCGTGAACCTCGCAGCTGCCTTTGTCGTCCTGACCAGAAGGGGCAGCGGCAGACCTTAGAGGTCTGCGCGCACAGTAGGTGGCATGCGGCTGGTCGCGAAAGGATTCGGATGCCATGCAGTTTTAAGACAGAAGTATCAGATTCCTGTTCGTGAACTCAAGGCAGCCCACGCTTTCCGTAGTCGCTGACCAGGTCGCCCGACAGCCTGAAGTCCTGGGTTCATGCCTGGGTGAGACTCTGCCGGAAGCTCCTCCGGGCTCGCTCTTCGTAGGAGCCGGAGATTCCTACACTTCCTCAAGCATTGCGAGCTACCTTTCCTCGATGAGGCATCAGGCACTCGACCCCTACGAGCTGATGTCCGACATGGACATCGCAAGGGGCAGGACAGTGTACTTCGTGACGGTTTCAGGAAACACGACCGCGAGCATCTCAGCCGCAAGGGCCGCCGAGGGGATTGCGAAGAGGAGGGTGGCGGTGGCCGCGAATGCGAAGGGTAAGATAATCGACGTCGTCGACGAAGTAATTTTCATCCCCTGTGAGTATGTTCCGAAACTTCCCGGGACGCTTTCCTTCTCGCTCTCGCTCCTGGTCCTCCTCAAGTTGGCCTCCGACCGATTCAAGTGCGACTTCCTAGGCGTCGATTCACAGGCCAGACGCGATGCAAAAAAGATCCTATTCTCGGCCGAGGGCTCAACTTACTTCCTCGGCAACAACGCCGCTTTTCCAATCGGTCAGTATTCTGCGCTGAAGACGTACGAATTCCTCGGCGCGAAAGCCCAAGCGGAACGGCTAGAAGAGTTCAGCCACGCCCCTGTCTTCTCTCTTCAGAAGGATGACGCTGTCAATGTCTTCTGTGCATTCGACCCTCTCAGCGCCGGTCAGAAGCTGGCGACCTCTCTGCGCAGGAGAGGGTTCAACGCCACCGCAATTCTCCCTTATGGCTCGAATCATTTCGAGCAGGTGTTCCATTTGGTTTTCCTTTCCCAGCTAGCCCTGCTGCATAGGGCGAGATCGGTGGGCCGTTCCCGTCCCTACTTTGTCAGTGCAAAGGACAAACTCGCCGTCAGCGACTCGATGATCTACTGACAATTAATTGCTCTACTGACAAGTCGCGTGCACGTGCTTTGGAAGCACATCCATTTGCCTTCCCCCGCAAGAGTCTCAGCAAGTTGATTGAGAAGGCTGAGGGACATACTGCTTCCAGATCTTCAACCGTGAGATTGTGTAGGCAAAGACGAAGCCGATTGCCACTGCGACCAGGTAGGCTACTAGATAGAGTATTGCAGTCGAGAGAACGAGAGTGAAGACGTACTGGATGATGGTGGCAGCCGAGGCATTGAGGAAGTACTTGCGGAACCGCTCGCGGGAGAGAAGTGGGGAACGGAAGACGACCTCGGACTTCCAGGCGAAGTCCGTGAAGATGGAAGTCAGAACAGCAACGAAGGTCGAGACTGGAAGAGGAAGACCTAGGTCGTGCGTGAGAAGGTAGAGCCACCCATCAATCATAGCGGCATTCGCCAATCCGGTCCCGGCATAGAGAAGAGAGAGGCGGTTGACGTAGAACCCTAGAATGCCCCTGAACTTGGCTATCATCTAGTCAGTCTCCTGTTCCTTCGCTGAAAAGACGCGAATCACGGATACCCTCAGTCCCGAGGGCCTCGAGGAAGTACTCCGGAAAAAGGTCTTTGAGCTTGTTAAGGAACCGTGTGGGGTTCGAGTCGAGAGCGTAGGTCACCGCATGGTCGCTAGCGCGCGTGCGGAGGGGTGCGAACTCAACAGCAGGGTACAGAAACTCCCTGGCATCAGGGCAGTCGCTCAAGGCTCCGGCTCTCCTGACTGCAGGCGCCCCACCCACCTATTCTACTTTCGGCGGAACTCCTCTTAGAATCCTGTCGCTATCAGGTGTCGGGGATTGGTCAATGTTCTACTTTCGTCAGGTCGAATCCGATTACTTTGTAGTCTCCATCCAACTGCAGATTAATGCGATCTGTTTCGCTTCCCTCTGGTTCTATTCCATACTGGATGGTTGCTTCGACTTCTATTGCGCCCTCTGACATCCAGAAGCGGTCTATAGCGACCACCTCCTCGAATTTGTAGCCCTCCCGCCCGCCGTGCTGTTTGAGGTACGCATCTGGAAACTCCGTCTTGGCCCACTCCTCGATTGCTGCGATCAGCTTCTTCAGGTCAACCAAATTGCTCACGACGTATGTAGTGAGGAGGCTTAAATCGCTTCTGCCAACAGGTCTTGACGGGTCAGGTTGAGAGCGCGCAGCTTCCCTCCACGGACACACTCACGACTCGCGATTTGCTACTCCTGGTTACTTCTTGTCTTTGGAGAGGGGGGGAACAGGTTGGTCAGTCGCAATCCTTACGGTGGGCGTTGTCATCACGTCTCTGATTTTGGCTGAGACCTCGCGTGGGTTCCTGATCAGCTCCAGGTTGAGCTGTTGTCCGCCCTGCGACCTTACTTCGAGACTCCCATAGTTCAGTATCCTGCCCATTATTCCCTGGTCCACCTCGAGTTCAGAGAAGCCGGATGGCGACACGATCAGCGTCTTCCTCCCTACTATTCCTTTGACCACTTCGAGCGAGCCGCGCCGGAGCACGTATCTCAATGAAGCACGCCGAACTAGAAGCGGCACCAGAGACAAGAGCCAGGCGAGCGCCACTAGACCGGAGACCCAGAGATAGAGAGGAACCGAGAGAATTGGATACGTCAGCTGACCGGGGATGGAAAGGAACACGAATGCGAGGACCGCGACGAGGACCAGCGCTACGGTCCTAAAGACAACAATCGGCCGTATCCAGGGCCTACTCTTCCAGAGAACGTCAGATTCCTGTGCCATCTCTTTGGCTACGGCTAGGCCGCATATATATGCGGCCCTCCATATATATAGGCCAAGCGAGTCGTACGCCTATCCCTTCCCCGCGCACCGGTACGCAGGAATTGAACCGAAAGGAAATCCGGAAGGAAATCCGGAAGGAACAGAACTAGCCATTCAATTGAAGTTTGTTAGATCTACTGTTTCCTGCCCCCGACCTTGACCACCACTGCGCGGCGGAGAGCTTCGTCCCGGCACACCTTGTGGCCTACTCCAACCCTGTCCTCGATTGCGATTCTGTACCGCTCTTCTTCGGCTGTCATGTCCTTGCTGCAGTAAAGACACGAGTTCCAGTTGACGGGCGGGCCTACCACTTCCTGCTGAATCTTGAGAAACATCGAAACAGGTCTGGATCGATTTCGATTTACCCCTTCGTGTCAATAATCGTTCTCGTGTTGTCAGGCAAACCCAACAAATGTCAGCCTCGAAGTCCAAAGCAATAGAGAGTGCATTGGTTCATTGAAAGTCAGGGATTGTCAGTTCACGAAAATCGTTATCGCCGCACTGAACTGCATTCCTTATAAGTCCAGGTAGCAGAGTTCGTTCGAAGGAGTATCTTGCGGGCTTGAGTGACCGATAATGTCGTTGGTGACAAGCGCGGAGGAGGCAGAGGAAATCGTCAAGCAGTGGCTTGAGAGGAAATTCGCGGAGAAACTCAGAAAGTCCCGGGTCAAAGAGATCCAACTGTCGGAAGGTCTTTGGAATGTCAAGGCTGAGGTCGTTCTCAGAAGCGGGGCGCTCTCGATATCAAGCCATGCAGTTCATCTGAAGGTCGATGCTGGGACAGCCAAGGTCGTCGGTTATTCAGAAAGTGAGCAGATAGAGTAGACAGCGCTAATGCTGAGATGCGTTCTTACCATACTTCTATGGCGATGGGCGTCACCCAAGCTGACCGCGACGCAGACCCAAGTGCGGAGGAAGCTGAAGGGTTAATTACGTTCTGGATGTCCCAAAGAAGGAATGACGGTCGTCCTCTTCGGTTTTGGGCCTTTCCTCGAGTTCGACGAGAATCCTTCAGACCTGGTGGTCAAACGTCTCCATGGAAGGACCATAGCGGGCCACACGGTGGTTGGGCGGACGCTGCCTGTGGACTACA
>JBEKAG010000103.1:0-4228 GCA_050015955.1 Nitrososphaerales archaeon | reverse complement strand
GCCGTGGAGGCGCTTGACCCGGGCACCAAGAGGGTCTTCACACTCGTGGCTTGGGCTTCCTTCATCATACTGATAGTCCTGATTGCCTACGGCTTCTTGGAAGCGCGCGGCACGTCGAATGTGCCAATCGGGAAGGAGTGGGTCGACATCTACTGGCCGTTTCCGCCCTACTTTGCCCAGCCTGTGACCTACTTTTCGGTGGCCTGCGTCGCCCTCTTCTACTCGGGGCTTCGACTGTGGGAGGTCAGGATTGCGAAATGGCCGAGAGGCCTGATCTCTTTCCTGCAGCTGATCGGATTCATCGTCGCCTTCTCTTCGGGATACGAAGTCCTCTACAACTTCAACTTCTGGGGCGCGGCATACGCCGTACAGCAGCTGACCCTGCATGTGCTTAACCCTGACGTGGTGAACAGCAGCTTCCCGATTCCATGGAGTTTCGTCTTCGCCACCAGAGTCTTCTCAGCACTCTTTGTGATAAGCGGCTATTCCGTCTATTTCCTGCGTCGCGTGAATCGCTCACACATCATTTAGTCGGCTTGGCCGCCGGCGAATATCCGGAATAGAGCAGTACTAGGTGGACAAGCGCGAGGACGACAAATCCGGCCAGTGTTTCTGCGGCGACGAATGAGAAGGTGCCTCTGACGAACGGAATTGCCGCATAGACCTGATACGCGGAAACCAGGAGCCCGAGAACTGCAGACGAGGTCGCCCAGGCCCAGGTGATTCTCCCCGAAGGCAGTAACTTAAGCAACAGTCCAGCGGCGAGGCACGTAAGGGCCGGCCACAGGATCAGGACAACGCCCAACCCGACTGCAAGGACTGCCCACACGACCCCTACGACCATGAACCCATACGCCAGATTCGACTTTAGGATGTCAGAGACCTTCGGCAACCCCGCAGCCGCCCGCGGTTGTCGTTATAAATTGTGTCATCGGACTTGATTTCTCACGGTAGGCTTATCTGCAGTCGGGCTTGGTGTAGGCCGACCCCAGCTTGTCGACCCAGCCGCTCACCCAGGCCAAGGAGCTCGTCTCGAAGCTCGCCGAACTGACGAGGCCGGTGACGGAGCTCGGGGACTCGCTTCTCGCATCGGCAGTCTACGATGGCGACTCAAGGCTGGCCGTCCTGAAGTTCTATGACCAGAGGGCAGGCAGGTTCTGGTTATGGCGCGACAACACCGGGCACAGGCCTTACTGCTACACTAGGCTGGGACTGGAAGAGCTGGTAGAGGTCAAGATGAGGAAGGACGTTATCGAAATCATCGAAGAGGAGAAGCTGGACCTCCTCAAAGATGCGAGAGTCAAGCTGAGGAAGATCATCACCACCGACCCGCTGGCGATAGGGGGCGGGAACAGCAGCATAAGGGATCAGATTAAGGCCTGGGAGGCCGACATCAAATACTACGAGAACTATACATACGACAGAGGCCTCCGAATGGGGACCTACTACCGCGTCGCTGCTGGAAAAGTCGTGCCCGTGGAGCAGCCGGTCCCTGAGCAGGTCGCTCATTCGTTAGATCAGATTCTTAAGAGGAACCCGCCGGAGTTTGCGCCCTATCTCAAGGAATGGGCAGAACTACTAGGAGAGCCCCTCTGCGACTTCAAGCGGGTGGCACTGGACATAGAGGTGGCCAACGAGGAGGGTCGACTTCCTGACCCGGAAGACCCCACGCAGCCTGTGATAGCCGTCTCCTTCTTCAACGAGAGAGAGAAGATCGTGTATCTCCTAAGGAACGGGAAGGACCAGGCTGGGTTAGAGGGTGGTCTCTACACTTGCCAAGTCTTCGACGACGAGACGGACCTCTTGAGGGCTGTCATGGCCAAGATCTTGGACTACCCCGTTCTGGTCACGTTCAACGGGGACAACTTCGACCTTCGCTACCTGAGGCACAGAGCTGAGAGGAGAGGGATCGCCGAGGAGGAGAACCCCATCCAACTGGAAAGGGTTGCAGCATCCCTGAAGCACGGCGTCCACATCGACCTCTACCAGTTCTTTCGGAACCGGTCCATACAGGTCTACGCCTTCAGCAACAAGTACACAGAGCACACTCTCAACAGCATCTCAGAGGCGCTCCTCGGCAAGTCGAAGATCGAGTTCGACGGCGAGATAGGCGAGCTGCCCCTAGAAAAACTGGCCAACTACTGTTTCAATGACTCCCAGTTGACCTACGAGCTGACATCGACGGGCGGTTCGGTCGTAATGAAACTCCTGCTGGTGATCTCGAGAGTCGGAAAGATGCCGATCAACGACGTCTCGAGGCTCGGAGTTTCGAACTGGATTCGTAGCATGCTATTCTTCGAACACAGAAAGATGGGGGCGCTCATCCCTAGGCAGGACGAACTGGCCGAGAAGGGCGGGGCTTCGTCGCAGGCGGCGATCAAGGGTAAGAAGTACAAGGGAGGCTTGGTCATCGAACCCAAACCGGGCGTCTTCTTTGATGTGTCCGTTCTCGACTTCGCGAGCCTCTATCCCAGCCTGATCAAGGTCCACAATCTGTCCTACGAGACGGTCAACTGCCCCCATGAGGAATGCAAGGACAACACAGTCCCCGACACGGCGTCCTGGGTCTGCAGAAAGAGGAAGGGGATAACGAGCCTAGTCACCGGATCCCTCAGGGACCTGAGGGTCAGCCACTACAAGCCGATGACAAGGGACCCTGCCCTGTCGAAAGAGGACAGAGAGCTGTACAACGTAGTTACGCAGGGCCTCAAGGTGTTCCTCAATGCCAGCTATGGAGTTATGGGATTTGAGACGTTCGCGTTCTACTGCCTGCCAGTGGCAGAGGCGACAGCGGCACTGGGGAGGGACGCCATCACCAAGACCATCCGGAAATGCGCTGAGCTCGGAATAAACGTGTTGTACAGCGACACTGACAGCCTCTTCCTTCAGAACCCTTCGAAGGAGCAGGTCTCCGCAGTTACCCGTTGGGCGGAAAGGGAGCTGGGCGTGGAGCTCGACCTGGACAAGACCTACAGGTACGTGGCCTTCAGCAGCCGCAAGAAGAACTACTTCGGGGTCCTGCCAGATGGGACTGCAGACATCAAAGGCCTGACGGGCAAGAAGTCTCAGACACCTGATTTCCTGAAGCAGACCTTCTACGAAGCGCTGGGGATTCTCAGCAGGGTCCAGACTGAATCAGACTTCGAGAAAGCGAGGGCTGACACAACGGCGCTCCTCTCCCGGATGATCACTCGGCTCAAGAACCGCCAGGTACCAGTCGAGCAGTTGGCATTCAACGTGATGATGGGTAAGCCTACGGCGAAGTACGGAGAGACCACCCCGCAGCACGTGAGGGCTGCCATGCTCCTTGAAGAGAGAGGGAAGGAGGTCAAGGCCGGAGAGATAATCGCGTATGTCAAGACGAAGAGCCCGCCATACGTCAAGCCCGTTGAGCTGGCCAAAGTCGACGAGATCGACTCGGACAAGTACATAGAATATGCCCACTCTATGTTCGATCAGATGCTGGACGCGCTGGACTTCAGCTTCGACGAGATGCTGGGGGCGACGACCTTGGACTTCTTCTGGCAAGGTTGACTGTTCGCGCGCTTTAGGACCCGTTCGGGGACGAGTCCCGTTGGCTCATCCAGGTCGGCCAGATGTCATCTAGTCTGACTGCAGGTTTCTTTCCAAAAAGACCTGCAGCTTCTTTTCGACCTGCAGCCTCTTCTCCAGCCTTTCTCTAGCGGTGTAGTTGATTATTGGTCCCGACGCTAGGTTGCTATTGCCCACCACGATGATGGTCCCGTCCTTCCTCTTCACCCATGTGGTCCTGAGGGAGAGCTTCACCACATCTCCCCTTATCGTGCTGAACTCGATGTCGTCTCCGAGCCTCAGCACACCGTCTTGTAGCATCAGGATGCCCGCTATGACGTTCGACAGCGTCGTCTGGAGTGCGAGGGTCACGCCGAGCCCCGCTATCCCAGAAATCGTCAGCGTCGTGAACTCGGACGAGATACCCGTGAGACCGGCAAGTGCTGCCACGGCTAGGACCACCATAATCACTGCCGTCCATTGGTCGGCCACCCGGGCGACAGACTTGGAGGCACCTGCCCGGAGGGCAATGCGCCGGATCACCCGTGCGAATAGAGTGCCCAGTATTGCGATGGCCCCCAGCGCCAAAATCACTTCAGCCACTGTGAGCAGGAAGGGCTTCCCCGCCAAGTGGGTGATTGTCGCGGACGACGTGGTGCTCGTGACCGTCGCCGCTGCCTGAAGTACTGCACCGGCC
>JBEKAG010000102.1:0-4240 GCA_050015955.1 Nitrososphaerales archaeon | reverse complement strand
CCGGACAGGAGTCTGAAGATACGCGCAGGATGGCCGGAACCTTCTGTGAGGCATTGATTTGAAATCGGACGAGTTCAGGTCGGCTGAAGATGGGATTGAGAATCTCACCTAGGGCGAACCACCGAATCGCCTCGGCTCGGCGCGCGCTTGGGGCTGTGGGGCTCCAAGGCTCGTCGGCCTCTGAGAACAGCTTTATCTTCGGCCCCCCGGTCTGAACGTATATGTTCGAGGGACAACAGACCAAGCTGAGACTGTCGCGCATGTTCGCCGAGTGCTACAGCGAACGAGAGGGAATACCAGAGTTCAAGTTGTTCATTGGAGGGAAATGGGTCCAGTCTGCAGGTGGAGGAACCTCGGATGTCGATTCACCAATAGACGACAGGGTCATCGCGAGGGTCCAGGCAGCAACAATCGCCGACGTTGAAGGAGCTGTGGGGGCGGCGTATCGAGCAAGGAGGTCGATCAGGGACATCCCAGCCATAGACAGGATTGAGGTTCTGAACCGGGCCAGACACGTCATAGAAGACCACAGGGAGGACTTCGTGAACACCCTGGTGGCGGAGGCGGGCAAACCGGTGAATAGCGCCGTGGGCGAGGTAAGTGCTTCCCTCAGCAGGATAAAGATGACTATGGAGGAAGCCAGGAGCATCTTCGGCGCGTACGTCCCCGGGGACTGGTCAGAAGATACGATGGCGAAGTTCGCCTTGGTAATCCATGAGCCGTTGGGGGTTATCGCTTGCATTTCTCCCTTCAACTATCCTCTCTTTTCAGTCATAGCGAAGGTGGTCCCCGCCATCGTTTCCGGGAACACGGTCGTCGTGAAGCCGGCGAGCGACGACCCCGTGGTCGCGCTCCTCCTGGGAAGGGCGCTGCAGGAGGCGGGGGTCCCCGACGGGGTGGTCAACGTCATCACTGGTTCAGGGAAGCAAGTGGGCGATGCTCTGGTGAGCCACGAGCACGTGAGCATGGTAACCTTGACAGGGAGCACAGAAGTTGGAAAGCATGTTGCCGGCCTAGTCGGGATGAAAAAGAGGCACCTGGAGCTGGGGGGCAAGGGAGCGGCAATCGTGGCCGCCGATGCTGACCTGCCCCTTGCAGCGGAGAAGGTCCTGGAGGGGTGTTTGAAATACTCAGGGCAAAGATGCGACGCGATAAGCAGAGTCTTCGTCGAAGAAAAGGTGGCAGATCAACTCATGGGGTTGCTAATCAAAGACCTAGACACCTGGAAGGTGGGGGACCCACGCGACACGTCGAATAGCATGGGGCCTCTGATCAATCCCATGGCGGCGGAGAGAGTCCAGTCGCTCGTTGATGACGCTGTTTCCAAGGGGGGACTGCTCATGAAGGGCGGAAAGCACAGTCAATCCTACTTCGAACCGACGGTTCTCGATCGAGTCCCCCTCGAGGCAAGGATAGCCTCGGAGGAGACTTTCGGCCCTGTGGTGACCGTGGTGAGGGTCAAGAGCATCGAAGAAGCGATTGAGCGAACCAACGAGTCCAGGTACGGTTTGGATTCGTGTGTCTTCACCAACAGCCTCTACACCGCCTGGAGGGTGGCGAAGGCTCTCGAGGAAGGGACCGTCAGCATCAACGACGCCCCCGCTCACGGGGTAGGATACTTCCCCTTCGGCGGGAACAAGGATTCGGGGATAGGGAGAGAGGGCGTAGGGTACAGCATCGACGAGATGACACGCATCAAGACCATACAATTCAACTTGGCACCTGCAGGACTGGGAAAGACTCGCCAGACGCCCAAGATGTAGTCCGGAAACGCGAGTCTCCGCTCGCTCTGGGACAAGGCTTCCTTTGGCTAAGGATAGAATCGCATGATAAAGCCGTTATGGGGTGGCCGAGCGGAGATAGTGCAGTAGGGTCCGGCCTGGACGCGCGCGAGTAGGATGATGACGTGTATTATGGAGACCCGATTGCTTTCTGAGCCCTTTTGTGAGCTTCCGCCTGTTCAAGGATCGCTTTGACCTGGCTACTCTTCGCAAGTTTCATCTGGTGCAAAGCTTGGAGCAGGTTCTCTATGCTGGCGTAGGAGTTCAAATTCACGCCGATTGTGGCCAGATTCTCCTTTCCACCCTCGAGCCTGTCGACGAGCACGGCGGCGTCCGTAACCCTGTAACCCTTCTTGCGGAGCGCGCCGGCTGCGGATACCATACTCGCGCCGGTTGAAACCGAGTCGTCGATCATGAGAACTCTCGAGCCAGGCTTTGAGATGCCTTCCACCAGCCCGTCCTGTCCTCGACCTTCCCCCTGTTTTCTGACGTACATCATCGGTTTCTTCAGCAAGATGGCTAAGGGTGAAGATACGGTCACCCCTGCTGTGGCGACTCCTGCGATTGTGTCAAATTTGCTCGCCCCCGCGCCCTCGACCAGTTCCACGTAGGCAGCCAGCACGGTGGTGTAAATGTCCGGGTAGCTGGGGATCAGCCTAAGGTCGATGTCGTAGAAGCTCCGCCTGCCGTTCGGCAACGTGAAATCTCCTAACCGTAGTGCCCCCATTTCGAAAAGCGCTTTCGCGAGGGAATTGAAGTTCACCCTTTCGGACTGTGGGTTACCACTGCTAGCTCGTATCTTTGCTGGCAGACCGGCTCACTTCACCCCTGTGCGAGGAGGTACGTATAAGACTCCACCAAGTGCGCGACGTCTACATTGGAACGCCTTGAAGTTGTGCTGACAGCGGACGGCGTTCTCGAAGTTAGCACTAAGTAGTTGTCTGGCTACCCTGTGACGATGACCAGGAGGAGGTTGCTTCTTCTGCTGGGTATTGCTGTCCTGCTCTTTGCCATCCTCGTCCCCGTGATTCCTGCGCAGATGGACTGTCAGACGTACTGCCAGACATACTGCATAAGGCATGGGTTGAAGTGCCCGATTTCTCAAGGTTCGCCCTCCGTTCTTTCAGTCTACTGGTCTCTGACTGCATACTACCTTGGCATGGGGGCCTACTACGGAGAGCACTTCGGATACGGTATCGTGTCCTGACTGAGTTAGCGCGCGCGCAGGAATTCAGCGCGCGCTCACCGTCACGGCGGCGGCCAGAGCCACATAGGCATGAATGATTGGCTAGATCACGCCGAACTGCAACCGATTTCGTGCAACACCTAATAGAGACGGCGGTCAATTCACAACTAACTTGGCCTTGATCAATCCTGAGACACCCGGTATGGAGTTAACTGCGTACCAGCTCCGCATACTTGCCGTCATCCGCAGCAAGGGGGGGTCTCACACGGGCCCTCAACTGGAGGGCGACTGCGTCAAGCGACCCGGACTCTCATCCGAAGAGGCGAGGTGGAGGAAAAGCCGAAGTGCGTTCTATTCTAGCCTCCGCGACCTCTGCGACGAAGGGAAGGTTGAGAGATTTGCGCTCCTTCACTACATAGACAGGAGGAAAGAACGGGTCGGCTACAGACTAAGGGGAGATACTTCCACCAGAATCGTGTGAACAACGGACGAACAGAACTCGGAGATTTGGACTATCTTCTCCCAGATGGGCTCGATTCTGGCTTGGACTACCCTAATGAGTCCGTTCTGGGTCTATTCCGATAGCCCGGCTAGGGGCTGCTCCTACCTAGGGGCTATTACTCACCCTCGTTCAAGTAGTGTTGGTCAGGTAGGAGTCGCCGAGTCGACCAAACGAATCCAACCTCCAGATAGTGAGCACATCCAAGGGTTCGGGCCGGAAGGGAGTCGCTCGGTCTTCTAAGCGAATCCTGACATTAGGAAACCCCGTTTGTGGCCACCTCACGCGACAGGTTTGCCCTGGGGGGGGATTTAGACCGAAAATAGGTACAAGCCTTGATGACAGGACCGCGCTAGCGCGCGCGTGTAACTTATTGAACATCCAGGTAATGCCCAAGCGAGATGATGTTCCGCGTTGGCGTAAGCATCCGATCGGACGAGAGTCTGGTCCGAAGAGTCTCTGCCTTGGGAATACCATGCGTCGAATTAGCCTATTTCCCTCCCCTTGAAGGAAGGATTGGCTCTCTCTCAGTAGCACTTCGTTCGTCCGGAGTCGAGGCCGCGTCGTTTCACGGACCATACGGCGTCACGTATGACATAGGGAGTTTCGACCAAGAACAGAGGAAATCGGCACTCGGACAGCACAAGAAGCATGTCGAGTACTGCGCTTCGCTGGGTTCTGAGTATTACGTGATTCATCCAGGGTTCGACAACTACCTTTTCAGCGGGGGCGGGACTTGGGATGATGCCAAGAAGGTCGCCACCTTCCCGAGAG
>JBEKAG010000101.1:0-4276 GCA_050015955.1 Nitrososphaerales archaeon | reverse complement strand
TGTAGGGTTGTTCGGGTTTGTTATGAGCATGTACTTGATCCCCTTCGATATCGCTCTCCTTTTTCTTACTAGTTTGGCGAGTGCGTCAGGGTCGATGCTCCAGTCATTCGACTCGTCGTACTTGCCGAGAAGGAACTTGCCGCCGAACATCTGTATCGCACCCGGATACTGAGTGTAGTATGGCTTCAGAATGACAGCCGTGTCGCCCGAGTTGATCAATGCGCTGTTGATGAACGTCAGCGCTTCTGCGACTCCACTCGTCACGACCACGTCCTGCTCCGTTATGCTGAGCCCGTACCGTGATCTGTATCGTCCGATTACCGCGTTTACCAGCTCCAGCACGCCCTGTGATCTCGAGTACGACGTCTTGCCGTTCACGAGTGCTTCGACATAGGCGTCGATGATATACTTGGGAGTAGGGAAGTACAGTGCAGGATCTCCGCTGCTAAGCTTGATGACTTGTTTGCCTTGCCTTCTGAGTCCTTCAGCGAAGTCGTCCTCTTCCCTGATTGCGGAGTAGACATACTTGCTCGAATCGGAGAGCATAGAGGTCGTCATGCAGGTCGGTCGAGGGACCCGCGATTGGGACGTCTTTTAGTACTTTGTTTTCTTCTCAGCGTTGGCGCGCGCTATCAGCTTTGTGCGCTCATGTTGATGCCGGCACCGCGTCCACGGCGACCTAACAAGGCTTAAAGCGGTTGGAAGACCACCCAAAACCGATGCCAGTAGACGAAGAGATGCTGACAGAACTCCGCGAAATCAAGAAGCTTCTCACTCCTGCACCACCTCCACCACCTACTCCAGCGCCCAAAGGAATTGGACCAGAATTCAGGGCCTTTCTCTCAGAGTACAAAGTCCTCGGACTAGCAGTGGCGTTCATTCTTGGCGTCTATCTTGGTCAACTAGTCCAGGCCTTGGTCAAAGACCTTATCCTTCCAGTCATCGGAATCCCGCTGAGCAGCGGTGGGGACCTTGCCAACCTGAAAGAGACCTTTGCAGGCCAGACCTTCAGCATTGGCGACTTCCTGATCGCGGTCATAACTTTCCTGATCGTAGCCCTCGTCATCTTCCTCATCGTCAAGATTGCGAAACGCTACAAGATAGATTAGGTCTGGGCCCAGGAGGCCTGGACCTCCCCTCTTCTCTGCTAAGCGCAGGCCATTGCCTGCTCTCTGATTCAGTCCCAGCCGGAGTCGGGTAGGACACCCGCGATTCACAGGCGAGACTATGGCTGTCTGGCGCAGAACCATATCTGCAATCTCCGACAGATCGAGACAATTCACGCCTTAATAGACTGGAGACCGATTCATCAGTCATGCTTACAGAAGTGTCATCGGTCGCGGTGCTGGTGAACGACGCCAAGAAGTCGGCCAAGTGGTATGAGGAGAAGCTGGGGTTCGAGGCGAGCGTACAGGGGCACTGGGTAACCGTCAAGCCAAGGAGTTCGAAGGTGGTCATCCACCTGTGCGAGAGGTGCGAAGAATGGGAAGGCGACAGACCTGGAGGCAACACTGGCATTGGTTTCTACTCGGACGACAAGAAGAAGACCTACGAAGAACTAAGAGCAAAAGGGGTCGAGTTCAAGAAGGAGCTGACCACCGAATGGTTCGGAACCTACGCCATATTCAAGGACCCTGACGGAAACGAGTTCTGGCTGTAGAGCCGTTCGTGTGCAATCCAAGAGTGTCTCGTCTGGGCTTGACGAGCCTGGCCAATCTCTGGGGGTTGATGACGAGCAAGGATGGGCTTGGCTTCAGGCAACAAGTAAGCCGTTGTCGGTGAAAGAAGGTTTGGTCATGGTACGATGGGGTTACGCCAGCGCGCAGGCCTGCTGTCTCATGTCTGCTTGTCGGAGCCAATCCCTGCCAGCCCCTTGGCTACGGCTGTCCAGGCTGCGGACACGTTCGAAGGATTGTATCCCCCTCCTCCCATGGCCAGAATCCGACCTCCACACAACTCATGCGCAAGGTCGTGGAGCTTCGCGGTTGCGTATGCGTGGGCCGCCGCCGTGTATCCCAGCTGCGTGATCGGGTCGCCCTCAAGGCAGTCTGCACCGCACTGAAAAAGAATGAACTCTGGCTTGAACCCCTTAACGAAGGCTTCGACTCGGTCGAATGCCCGCCTGAATTCCTCGTCGCCAGCCCAGGGCATCATGGGAATGTTCAGCTTGGTCCCTTCGGCCTTTCCCGTACCTGTCTCAGACTCTCGCCCCGTCCCGGGGTAGAGGAATCGTCCGTCTTCGTGAACGTCTCCGATAATCACTCTGGGATCTGACTCAAACGCGTAGAATACCCCGTCGCCGTGATGCGCATCGATGTCAACGTAGGCTATCCGCTCTGTTCCTTTCTCGAGAAGCTTGCATATCGCAATGGCTGCGTCGTTGAACACGCAAAACCCTCCTGCCCTGTCCTTCCGCGCGTGGTGGAGACCACCGATGGGGTTGAAGAAGTGGTCGAAATCCTTCTTCAAGACTAGTTCCAATCCATTCAGGGTGTTTCCGACCGGGAAGAGCGAAGCCTCAAAGACTCCCTTGAAAGAGGGCGTGTCCCCGTAGTCTAGGTAACCCGATCCGATCTCGGATGATTCCTTGACGAAATTCACGTAGTCTTTTGTGTGAAAAAGGAGAACGTCTTGCTCTGCTGCCCGGACGGGGCCAACAATTGTCACCCTTTCATTCTCATCCGGCTCTGCCAACTTCCTAATGGAAACATCGAAGAGCTGGCTTCTTTCCCTGTTCATCGGGTGGCCTGCTGGGAACGAATAGAGACCAGACTCGATGCCGAAGGAAACGCCGAGCCTGCAACTCCTGGAATCTGTCATCCACCAAGCTGCCTCCGCATCTATCAGATTAGCGTTGAGGTAGCTCCTGACAGCGCCGGCCGTCGGGTAACAGGCCCGTGCCATCGGAGTGCGACCGACTTACTGTCACTACACCAAACGCACGCCACCGTCGTTCGTCGACGACACTAAAGGACTATCTCATACAGTTATGGCCGAGTATCTTCTCCGGCTTCCACTTGCTCAGGTAACGTCATCGCTACTCCACTCTTCTTCCTCTTTCTGCGACTAGCCTTCCGTTCTTGAAGACCTTCTCTGCCAGGTTGACACCATAGTGATAGGAGAAGTGCTTGTGGTTTGGGGCATCGAAGACCACTAGATCCGCCTTCTTCCCTTTCTCCAAGCTTCCTATTTCCCGAGCTCTCTGTATCGAATGGGCGGCGTTGATAGTCGACGCCACCAGAGCCTCCTCGGTGGTCATCTTCATCTGCAGAACCGCAATCGTCATCATCATCTGCATCGATTCGCACATATCTGCTGCGCTCAGGTCAGTCCCCAGTGCGACAGGCAACCCCTCATCGATGATCTCTCTCGCCTTGGCATACGTCCCCAGGTAACAGAAGGGCGTAGTCGGCAGGAAAGTCCCCATTATCTCCTTTCTTACCAGTTCCTTGATCTCTCTTCTGGGGGTGAAGATGAGGTGGTCGGCAGAAACAACGCCCAGTTCCGCGCCCAATCTCGCTCCTCCGCTGTGCGCGAGCCAGTCCGCATGAATCCTGAGCTTCATGCCGTGACTCCTGCCGATTTTCAGGATTCGTCTGGTCTGTTCTAGGTTGAAGTATCCGTTCTCGCAGAACACATCGCAGTATTCCGCCAGCCTCCTCCTCGCGATCTCCGGGATCCACTTTCTGATTATCTCTTCCGTCAGCTCGTCCACTCTATTCTCGTATTCCCGGGGAATCCCCTGTGCCAAGAAAGTCGGGACCAGACCAATGGGGTGAGACTTCCCAAGGGCTCGGATTATCTCGAGCTGTCTTATCTCGCCCTCCAGCGTCATCTCGTATCCGCTCTTCGCTTCAATCGTAGTTGTGCCGTGAACCAACATCGTGTCGAGTCTCTGGGTCGTTATCTTCACCAATTCCTCCGTCGAAGCCTCGCGGGTCGTCTCCAAAGTCACAGGCATTCCACCTCCCTCTGCCTTGATCTTCAGATATGGGACCCCCTTGACTGCCATCGCCTCGAGTTCGTCCTCCCTAGAGCCGGCGAACACCAAATGCACGTGAGGGTCTATGAGTCCGGGAGTAACAAGCCTCCCGCTTGCGTCTGTGGTCTCAAGCTCCCTCCCTACCTGGTCCAATACCTGCTTCGTCGTCCCTACGGCTACTATCTTCTCGCCCTTGACCGCAACTGCTCCATCCCTGATGATTCCAAGGTCCCTCATTCCCTCCCTGATCTGGGGTCGGTCGCTATTCCCCGCCAGCGTGACGAGTTCGTCCGC
>JBEKAG010000100.1:0-4300 GCA_050015955.1 Nitrososphaerales archaeon | reverse complement strand
CGAGCTCACCCAAGCCGATGGCGCGCTCGCTTTCGGTTTGATGAACACACTGCGGGTTCGCTTCGGTTCGACCTCCTTGCTTGCTGGCTTCCCCTTTTTTCGCTTCTCGCTCATTCGCTTCCGACCCCTCACAAATCGCAATAAAACAGTTGCCCGCCAGAGTGCCCTAGAGCACGCCCCCCGGCCGTGCCCAGAAGGGCGATATTATGGCGAGGGTGTCGGCATCCATTGACATCTTGATGGCGTCAAGCTCAGCTGTTACCAGCACGAGGCGGCGATCGGAATCAAGCCGGTCATTGTCAATAATGGCGACGGATGGCGATAATTGGTGATATTGTCATTATTGGCGACAAACCCCCCGGGAGGTAGGGGCCCAGCGGAGACGGTGACGGATTGGCGATACGTCGCCAATTGCCCATCGCCAATTACCCATTGCCAGCGCGCGCATCGCGATGATTAGCGCTGCAAATGTCCCGCAGGTCGGATTTGAGCCGACGACACTCCGGTAACTGTGGCCTAGGTAGGCTGGACGGGTCAGCCAATAGCCGACCACTACAGCCGGAAGCTTTTGGCGTCTTTTCAGATCTACCAGGCTGAGCTACTGCGGGACGGGCGACCGACACCGGAAGATTTCTTAAGCGTTCCGCACCGAAAGTAAAGCCAAGACATGTGGCCAACACGCTTCTTCTCACCCCGGTCAGCCTTCTCTTCTCCGTCTACCTGGCGAGAATAAGGCTCTGGGTCTGCCTCCTATTCGTCGTCTTGTTCTGCTCTTTCTTCTGCTGGGCCGACCTGAAGCACGACGGGTCTCTGATTAGGGACAACGCTCGGCTATCCTTCGTGCTCTGCAGCCGCGCGTTTGACCGCATCTTCTTGCAGTGATGGTTGTCGCGATCCTGTATCGGTCTCTCGCCAAGTCTCCTACGGGAAGCCTTTTCTGAACAGAACACGGAGCTTGTCCGAGAATGGCTGATGCCTACGTCGTTCACTATTCTGAAGTCGCGCTGAAAGGGAAGAACAGGCCAGAGTTCGTCAGGGTCCTCAGACGGAACATAGCAAAGACGCTGGCCCCCCTCCACCCCAGCGTCGAATCCAGAGACGGCAGGTTCATCGTCACCTCGGACACCGACTCGGCCGAAGTCGCTCTCAGACTTTCCAGGGTTTTCGGGGTTGCCTGGTTTGCAAGGGCCAATGTAGTGGACGCTGACTACGGAAAGATCGAAGACGCAGTCCTCGAAACGGCGCGCGCCTCGACGGCGCAGACTTTCAGGGTGGATCCCAGGCGCACGGACAAAAGGTTTCCAATCAGCTCCATGGAGCTCGCCCGGAAACTGGGCTCCGCCGTCGCCGAGGAGACAGGGAAGGGGGTTGACCTGTCAGACCCCGGTCTCAGGATTCACGTGGACATAATCAGAAGTCGGGCCTTGATTTACGCCACTAAGATCCGGGGCCCAGGAGGCCTCCCTGTCGGCACGGCAGGCAGAGTGATGCATCTGTTCTCAGGAGGGATAGATTCGCCCGTCGCAGCCTGGCTCTTGCTAAAGAGGGGGGTCCGTCCCATCTACCTGCACTTCTACCTCGCGCCGACCTCGGAAGCGCCAATGCAGGGCAAGATTGCCAAGCTCCTCAAGGTCCTGTCCGGGTGGGGCGGAAAGAGCACGCTGGTCATGGTCCCGTTTGCGATGTATCAGCTGGAGACCGCCGAAGTCCCGGGGGAGCTGGAACCGTCACTCTTCAGAAGGTTCATGCGCATGACTGCCGAGCGCCTAGCCCCGCAGTTCAGAGCCTCCGCGGTTTCGACGGGAGACTCGCTATCCCAAGCTGCTTCCCAGACTCTCTGGAACATAGGGGTCTTCGACAGCGGGTCGTCTCTCCCCGTCCTAAGGCCCCTCCTCTCGTACGACAAGGAGGAGGTCGTTGACTTGGCCAGGAGAATCGGGACCTACGACCTGTCCCTGGAGGACTACAAGGACTGCTGTGCAATCATCACGAGGCATCCCCGGACACGGGCGAAGATCGCCAAGATCGCGGAGTACGCTGAGGGCCTTTGCTTCGAGAAACTAATCTCGCGCTCGCTTGAATCGGCAAGTCTTGCCTCCTACAGCCCGAAGAATGAGAAGATGAAGACTGCTCCCTTGTCCGATGTGATCCACTGGGCCCCAACGGGGCAGACCCCTACAAGTGTGGAGAATGCTACCCCCTGACTTGCCCCGATCAAAGCAGAATTATAAGCAGGCATCCTTCAGGCAACCTGAGGCGTCCGAAGACGGATCAAACAGTCCTTCACATCGACGGCAGCAAATTTCAGGATGAGGTCGTGCGCTCCAGTCAGCCCGTGTTGGTGGATTTCTACGCTGACTGGTGCGGTCCGTGTAAGATCATCGAGCCCATTATCGCTCAGCTCGCCAAGGAGTACGAGGGCAGGGTCAAGTTCGTCAAGATAGACACCGACGCCAACCAGGAGCTCACTACGCAATTCGGAATCATGAGCATCCCCACCGTGTTGTTCTTCTCCAAGGGGAAGGTCGAAGACACCTTGATCGGGGCCGTGCCTGCGTCCCTATTCAAGACCAAGCTAGACTCTCTGGTCAAAAAGCCCTAAATCAAGTCGAGGAGCGACCGCGGCTGCGACCGTGATAGAGAGGGTCGAACTTCTCCTTACCCAATCTTCTCTCATGCCGATCGTCGACCATCGGGCAGTGACGTGCAGGCCCTAGATGTGATGACCTCAACTCTCTCCACGGTGGCGGGAGAGCGACCGGCGTGAATGGTTTTAACGGTCGCGTCGGATGGCAAGAACCAGGTTTGGACCTAGAGGCGAGGCTCGACCACATCAGGCGTGTGGGAGAGGAGATAATCACCGAGGGGGAGCTCAGGGCCCTTCTGGTGAGCGAGCGCGCCGCTGACATGGGCGCGGCCGAGACACATTGACCAAGGGGAACGCTCGCCCGACGAGATTCGTAGCCGACGCGATGCTCGGCTCGTTGGCCCGCAAAATGAGAGCTCTTGGCTTCGACACACTCTACTACTCGGACGGCGACGATGACGGAATCATGGGGATAGCAAGATCAGAGGGCAGAGTCGTCCTGACAGCCGATCGGTCGCTGGCGGAACACGCGCGCAGAGGAAGGGTCAGCGTGTTGCTCATCCCCGGAAATCGCGACAGCAGGAGATTGGCCTCACTCCTGGCCGCTGCAAAGGCATCAGGAGTCAGCCTCGTGAGGGGTGAGCCCTTCTGCTCCATCTGCGGCGGAGACCTCCAGACAATGAAGAGGACGGACGTCGCAGGTCAGGTCCCACCTTCAGTCGAGAGGCGCCACCGCCTCTTCCTTAGGTGCGTGGAGTGCGGGCAGTACTACTGGAAGGGAAGCCATTGGAAAAAGTTAAGGTGGCTCGACAGAATCCTCCGGGCGGTTCCCGTTGCCACTGTCTCCTGAGGAGGGTAGACTCGCAGTCACGTTCGCCAGGGAGGCGCTCGAATGTCACTTGAATGGTAAGAAGATGCCTACAAAAGACCTCGATTCAGGCCAATTCTCCGAGGCGCGAGGTGTCTTCGTAACGCTCAACACCGCCGCCCGGGCCGAGAACAATCTGAGAGGGTGCATCGGCTTTCCCTACCCTGTCAAGAGACTCGGCGATGCCATCCGAGAGGCAGCTGTCGCGGCGGCCACTGAGGACCCGCGCTTTCCGCCGGTAGGCAAGGAGGAGCTAGGATCCATTACTGTCGAAGTGAGCATCCTCACCCCTCCTCGGGACCTCGACGTACCCAGGAGAGAATTGCCCTCACACGTGAGAATCGGCCAAGATGGCCTGATGGTTTCACGTTCCTACGCCAGCGGCCTCCTCCTTCCTCAAGTGGCAACTGAATTCGGAATGGATCAGATTGATTTCCTTTCGCAAACGTGCCTCAAAGCTGGTCTTCCGCCCGACGCCTGGCTCGACCCCGCCACGAGAGTCCAGGTCTTCCAGGCAGAGATTTTTGCCGAGAAGAGCCCGAGGGGAGAAGTGGTCAGGTTGACCGGCGAAGAACCTTAGGATTACAAGGGTTTACATCGACTGCTTCGGTTCTGGATTTGGCCATGCTAGCTACCAAGATGCCCGAGCGCGCGCAAGTCTGCATCATGCTTTTAGCACATTGCGAGTTGGCCCCCATGCCGTGACATCAACTCCGTTCGAGCTTGCCTGCGCTGCGGACGTTCTTTCCGGGAGTACGAAGCCCAAAGTCGAGGTCAGGGGGTGGGCAGCAAGGAAGCACACGGTCGGAGGCCTCATTTTCGTTCTCGTGAGGGACGGCTCCGGG
>JBEKAG010000099.1:0-5096 GCA_050015955.1 Nitrososphaerales archaeon | reverse complement strand
ACGAAAGGAGCGGCGCAGGTTTCAGTGGTGAGATAGCATTTGCCAATGGTAGACAGGAAGCAGGTGATTCCCGGAGATGTGATAGCTAGAGGGAATTATCGCTACGGGAACTACATCGAGAAGAGGGGCGACGAGTACGTGGCTCTTAGGATAGGGCTCGCCGAAGTGAGCCATGAAGACGTCAAACTCAACCCGCTCGCTGGGCCTTACATGCCCAGGGCCGATGACCAAGTAATCGGAAAGGTGATCGACATCAACGGCTTCGGATGGGTAGTTGACATCAACTCATGCTTCGACGGCTTCCTCCCGGCTTCGTTCGTCTTCGGAAGAGAATTCTCTCCCGCCACTCACGACCTGAGCTCGAGATTCAGGGTCGGCGACGTCATAGGGGCGAGGATCGAATCATTCGACAGGTCCAGGGACCCCCAGTTGAGCATAAGGGGGGAGGGGTACGGGAAGATTTCGGAAGGCGAGATCATTAGGGTGTCACCCACAAAGGTTCCCCGACTCATTGGGAAAAGGGGATCGATGATCAATCTGATCAGCGAGAGGACCCACTGCGACGTCCAGGTCGGACAGAACGGAGTCATAGTCGTGGTCGGGCCGCCGGAAGGAATTGTGAAGACGGTGAACGTGATCAAGATGATAGATAGTGAAGCGAGAGGTGCGGACTTGAAGGGGAAGGTCGAGGAGTACCTTGGAGGGAGCAGCGCTGGAAGCTAAACGGAAGCTCATCAGCGAAGACGGGAAGAGGTTCAGTGGGGCAAGAACAAGATCATGGCCGCGGTCTACGGTCCGAAGGAGGTCCACCCAAAGCACCAAGTCCTCCCTGACAGGGCCCTGCTCAGGACCAGGTACCACATGGCGCCCTTCTCGGTTGATGAAAGAAAGAATCCCGCTCCCTCAAGGAGGGAAATAGAGATCTCCAAGGTGATGAGGGAGGCCCTCATACCGGCCGTAATCGTCGAAGACTACCCTAGAACCGCAATAGAGGTCTGGGCCGAGGTGCTGCAGTCGGACGGAGGCTCAAGGGTCGCTGCCATTACTGCCGCGTCGCTCGCTCTGGCCGACGCAGGCATCAACATGAGGGACCTCGTGGTAGGGTGTTCGTGTGGGATCGTCGATTCGCAGGTCGTTGCTGACCTGGACGACGCCGAGGACAAGGAGGGGAGCGGAGATATGCCGGTTGCGATCATGCCCAACCTCAACCTGGTGACGCTGCTGCAGGTGGACGGAATCTACAAGAGAGAAGACTTCCAGAAGGCGTTTGAACTGGCAATCGCGAAGGGGAAGGAGGTCTACGCGATGCAGAGAGAGGCTCTGACCAAGAAGTTCTTCGAGGGCGGAGCGCCTTCTTCGGCAGAAATGGAGGAGAGTGCGTAGAAGAATGTCGATGAAAAAGAACTACGTAATAGAGACAATCAGGAAGGCAAAGATGGTCGAGCTGCTCGCAATGGGCAAGAGGCTCGACGAGAGGACTCCCGACCAGCACAGACCGATAACAATCCAAACCGGCGTAATCCAGAAGGCTAACGGTTCGGCGATTGTAACTCTCGGGAACACCGAGGTCATAGCTGGCGTCAAGATTGCGACAGGAACCCCGTTCCCGGACACCCCAGACAAGGGGTTGCTTGTGGTCAACACAGAGATACTTCCAATGTCTTCGCCTTACGCCGAGCCAGGCCCCCCCTCGGAAGACGCGATAGAGTTGGCGAGAGTCGTCGACAGAGGAATCCGCGAGTCCGAGATGGTCAACCTGAAGAAGCTTTGTCTCGTTGAGGGCAAGATGGTCTACACGGTGTTCGCCGACGTCAACATAATGAACGTGGACGGAAACCTCTTCGATGCGACAAGCTACGCCGTCGTCTCGGCGCTCAGGACCGCGAAGATGAAGAAGTACGTCGTCGAGAACGACAAGCTGGTCGCAAAGGACGATTTGATACCCCTACCGATTGAAAGGATCCCAGTCTCCGTCACGCTGGCCAGAATTGGCAACACCCTAGTGGTCGACCCCAACTCCGAGGAAGAGTGCGCGATGGACATGAGAATCACGATAACGACCGACGACGACGGCAACATCTGCGCGAGTCAGAAGGGGGAAGCAAGCACGATCACCCCTGCCCAGGTGCTCGAAGCAGCAGACACATCAATCAGGATCGGAAGGGATATTCGTGCCCAGATACTGGAAGCGACGAAGTAATGCCACGAGCCAAAGAAAGCCTCAGGGGCCTCGGAGCAAAATACGGCGGCACGCTCAGGAAGCGGTATGCACGGATTTTCAGGACGCTGAAGGCGGCGAGGGAGTGTCCGTCGTGCTCGAGCATGAAGCTGAAGCGGGAGTCGTCAGGAATCTGGAAATGCAAGTCATGCGGGTACACCGTGGCCGGAGGCGCCTACGACCTTAGCCCGCCGAAAGCCAGATAGGCCAATAAAATCGGTCGAGCTCAAGATATCGTTCAGGGCAGACAGGAGTACGGCCGAGGCCATCAAGCGATCAATTCCTTCAGCGGTTCTGAGAAACGGAGTCTGCATTCTGAAAATTGAAGGCGACGAGCCCGGGGACGTCGCCGACAAGGCGCGGGAGATTCTGGAGAAGATAAAGGGCGTGGCCGGAACCTCGAAAGGCTTTAATTAACCAACGAGGCAGTCGATTCAAGAATTGAGCCAAGCAGAGCTTCCGCCGTACATTAGAGAGCAACTGGCGCGTTATGACCAGGTGCAACAGAACTTACAATCAGTGCTCATCCAGAGGCAGCAGGTTGAGATGGAGCTTAGCGAGACAGAAAAGGCCCTCGAGGAGCTCACAAAGACCGCGAGCTCGGATGGCATCTACAAGTTCGCCGGAAACCTGCTCGTAAAGGTGGAGAAAGACGCGATGCTCAAGGAACTCAACGAAAAGAAGGAGCTCGGAAGCACAAGGAAGATGGTCCTTGCGAAGCAGGAGAGCAGGTTCAGGGAGAACCTGAAGGACCTTCAAGTCAAGATCGACGACGCCGTCAAAGACAAAAAAGCCCAAGGACAGCCTCCCGGGGA
Organism: Nitrososphaerales archaeon; assembly: GCA_050015955.1. Taxonomy (GTDB): domain Archaea; phylum Thermoproteota; class Nitrososphaeria; order Nitrososphaerales; family Gagatemarchaeaceae; genus UBA183. The sequence continues at coordinate 2,063 of JBEKAG010000099.1, read as the reverse complement.
CGCTTAGGACTTCACTCTCTCTTGACTAGTGAAGCAGGTCCGGAGGGTTTCCCTTTTGTGGACCCGAAGGACTTGAAGAGAGCCGCCGTCATTTGCCACCGGAACGCAGACGCTGACGCGTACCTCTCTGCGTACGCACTTTCCTCGCTTCTGAAGGGCGTCTCTAGCCGGTGCGAGGTAGATGTCGTCACCCCTGAAGGCATGACCATACTGACCTCGAGGCTGGCAACGAAGTTTCCACACAAGGTGATCCAGGAGAGCGACGGCGACTATGACCTGTACGTGGCCGTGGACGTCGGCGACGCAGAGCTCCTGAAAGGATGGAGGGAAAAGATGGAGACGAGCACCGGCGTCAGGGTGCTCGTAGACCACCATCCTTATCGCGATTCGAAGCTTTACGACCACGTGATAGTTGACGAGCGTGCTACGTCCGCAGCCGAGGTCGTCTTCAAGCTTTTCTCGGAGGTCGGGGCCAAGATCGACCCCGTGACGGCCCAGGCTCTCCTCGAGGCTATCGTCTTCGATTCCTCGCACCTTGCGATAGCCAATAGTGAGGGGCTAAGGACCGTGGTGAAGCTCCTCGACATGGGAGCCGACGTCACAGAAGCGAGAAGAGACCTGAGGACCGAGCCGGATTATGGGGAGGTGATGGCAAAGCTGAAGGGGGCCCAGAGGCTGAAGGTCTACAAGATGGGGGACTGGACAGTTTCGACGAGCTTGATTGGTTCCTTCCACGCGCATGTCGCAAGGTCGCTGATCTACCTGGGGGCGGACGTCGCGGTCGTAGGAGGAGAGTCCGCAGGGGAGACAAGGGTCAGCCTGAGGTCGACCCCTAGGTTCTCAGATGCGGCAAAGGTGCAGCTGGGGACCCAAGTCGCCGAGGAGGTTGTGAAGAGCCTGGGAGGACACGGAGGAGGGCACGCGACAGCAGCCTCCTTCTCCACGGGCGCTACCGAGGATGAGGCAGTAGAAGGCTGTCTGAAGAGGCTGGCCGAGCTGTTGGGCGCGGAGATTCGCGAGGTCGCCTGAGATTGCGACCTACGCCCCGTATTCCTTGGAGATCGGGTTCTTCACGAAGCCTTCGAATGACAGTCTGAACCAGGGCGTGTACGAATCGGGGCGAGCTGCGAGGTCCTTCGCGACCTCTTTGACAGTGGCCCACCTCACGGCCATGATTTCGTCCGGGTTGGGCGTCACCTTTCCGTCGAAGGAGCCGACCAGCAGTCGGCAGAACTCGTTCTCAGCATTCTTGCCTTGAGGGGCGAAATACACGAACGAATGGACGTCAGTCAGATCGCCGACCCTGGCGTTCAGCTCTTGAAGTCCCTTGCGCGCCGCCGCCTCGCCGTAGGTCTCCCCTGGATAGACGTGGCTTGTGAACGAGACATCCCAGACTCCTGGCCACAGCGACTTCTTCATGTTTCTCCGTTGCAACAGGAGCTTGTCTTCGTGAAAAAGGAAGACTGTGTAGGCCCTGTGCCTCTTGCCGTTGCCGGCGTGGCAATTCTCTCTCGTGTCGGTACCTATCTGATTGTCATTCTCGTCGACGAGAACCAGGGTTTCTTCTTCGGGATGAGGCATTGGGGCCAACCTTCCATCGAGTCTAGATAAGCGAATCGTCATCGGCGACCGCTAGGATAGTGGTCTCCCGTGTACACGGTGACATGGACCCGATCGCCGTCCCTCAGAGAAAGTGTCTTCCTCAAATCGAGCGGCGATATCACCTCAAGCACAGATTCTCGATGGTGTGTTCTCTCGATGATCAACGCACCGGCATCATACTTTGATTCTACTTTCGCCCTGAAACACTTGGCCGGACCGTAGGTTCTCCCTCCATGGCTGAATCCTGAAAGCTCGAGGGCATCTAGGAGGTTCAGCTGCTTCCTGAGCTCGATTTCTCCGGGGCCGATTGTGAGGTTCAAGGTTCCTGGAAAGGGCTCGAACCCTAGGAGCTTCACGAACTGTCGCTTGTATCCTGCGAGGGAAACGTAGTAGCCACCCTCCCCCAGTCCAGTGAAAAGCGTGCCATGGAAGTCCAACACCTCGGCCCTACCCTCTACTGC
>JBEKAG010000098.1:0-4411 GCA_050015955.1 Nitrososphaerales archaeon | reverse complement strand
CTAATGGGCGCCAGCTTCTTGGACTGAATTGAAGGTCGACTACTCGAGGCTTCATCGGCTCTTCTACCCTCAAGTCCCGGCAATCCTTAGCGCCAGGTCAGGAGGACGGGTTTCTGCGATGCCAGTCGTCTCCTACGCCTCGGTTTCAGCCTCGCCTCCCCTGATAGTCGTGGCGTGCGACCCGGCCTCCTACACGCTAAAGCTGGCCTTGGCTTCGGGGGCCTTCTCCCTCTGTCTGCTTGACCGGCGCCGAGTCCAGGCGATGGAGCGCTTGGCCACGACCAGTGGCAGGGACATTGCGGACAAGCTCAGCGACGCTGGCCTAGATCACACCACGGGGAAGGAACTGAAGGTCCCAGTCATAAGAGGGGCAGAGGCCACGCTGGAGTGCCAGCTTCATTCAAAGAGGAGGCTGGGCGACCACATCCTGCTCGTCGGCCTCGTGAAGGCCTGCTACGCTTCGGGCAAATTCAGTGACTTCTGGGACTTCAAGGCGTACAAGCCCTTGCTCTACACAGGATGGCGGGGAGGCATGACAACCTACGAGCACGGCTAGTCATTTGACCTGACAACTCCGTCGGCGAGCTTCTTCAGGTCGGCGGCAGTCTCTTCCATTTGCGGATGCGTGATTGAGGCGAGGTGGTCTACGGCTTCTGATTTGTCAACGCTCACCGGCTGTTAGTCCTTCTGCGACACGAAACTGATCGCGAGGCTCCCCGTCTCGTTCTTCTTCGCGAGGTTGAGCATCATCGGGGTGATGCGCTCGACGGTCCTCGCCTCACTGAGAGGTCCGGCGTACATCGGTCTGAGATTGGGAATGCTCTTCACAATTCTGGCCGTTTCATCGAAGGTCTCTTTCGAGTCGGCCGCCACCACGACGTCGACTCTCGGCCCCCTTGGCTTCTTGAAGAACCCCGCTGTGATGTTGTTGAAGGCCGTTGCCACTCTGCTCCTTGGAAGCTTGGCAGCCAGCATCTCGGCCGCAGACCCTCTCTCGAGTCCGTAGGACAGCATCCCGTTCTCGAACTTCATAGGGTTAATGACTGATATGACGAGCTTACCCGAGAGCTCTTCGGCGAGAGACGACACAGAGTCTATGGCGGAGAACGGTATCGCAATTATCGCGGAGTCGCACTCCTTGGCAGCGGTTGTGTAGTCTGCACCCATGGCGCCCTTGATTGCTGCCGCGGTCGCCTTTGCCCTGGCAGGGTCCCTCGAGCCGATTATCACTTCGTGGCTCTTGGCGAGTTGCTCCCCAAGACTGCTCCCCATACTCCCAGTTCCTCCGATTATCGCGATCTTCATTCCTCGAGCCTCATCTGTTTCTTCGCTTCAGGACTCCTTGTAAACTTGGTGTCCAGCATTTCTTTGATTCTGTCCGCCCTCTTCCAACCGACCCCTTGTGTCAAGGCCAGCTCTCCGGCCGTCAGGCTCATGACCCTCCTCGGAGACCCGTATTTCATCAGCAACCTTTCGGCCAGCTTCCTGCCGACCCCGGGCATAGAAGAGACCAAGTAGAGTTGCTGCTGCGGGATTCCCTTTCCCTTGGGAGGGATTGCGGAAGGCACGGTCGAGAGGGGCTTGGCCCGGGCGTGGCTGAGAAGTTCCGCGATAGCGATGGCGGTCTCCTTCACGTTGGCCGTGTAGAGGACCCTTAGTCCGTAGGCGAGGGTTACGTTGGCGATCGCACCGTAGAATGATTTCAGGTTCCTTGCGAGGTGCTCCACCTCCGTGGAGTCCCCTTCGATAATGAGATAGGGCTTCGCATAGGACGCCGAGATCCTCGCTGCCTGGTAGAACAGACGGGAGTCGTAGACCGACGAGACGAGGTCGCGGACCGACTTCCTCTCGACGGCGATCTCCGGGTTGAGAACATAGTCGGCCACAGGAAGCCGGCTGAAGTAGACCCTTACGTTGAGCTTCGAGAGCTCTTCCGGAACGCCCCCTGCCTTCTCCCGCTCGTCGGCGACGACCCGAGAGGGGATCATGGCAGAAACGCGGGCAGCAGGAAATAAAAGGAATAGGCCGTGAACGCGAAGATCAGGACGGCGGCGACCGCAACCGCTTTGTCGGCGGTCCTGGCTCGATACACGGCGAGGGACGTCGGTCGCGGCACTGCGCCGTATGCCCTTGACTCCATCGCCTCGGCCAGTTCCCCGCTCCTGACGACCGCGTTGACCACGAGCGGGATCAGGATAGGAACCATGTTCCTGACCCTCTTCAGGAGGTTTCCCTTCTCGAGCTCCAGTCCCCTCGACTTCTGGGCATCCATTATCTGCAGCGCGTCGAGCATCATCACCGGAATGAACCTGACCGCAGTGACGAAGGCGAAGACCACGTCCCTGGGCAGCCTGAACATCTTCATCACCTGCTCGAGCTCGTCCGGAGACGTGGTGATGAAGAAGAGGCTCGTCGAGACCACTATGGCCACGAACCTGGAGGCGTAGAGGGCCGACGTTTCGAGGTTTCTGGTGAAGATTATGTTGATGATGAATATGAAGGCAGAGAACGTTGCGGTAAGGGCCATCGTCCTCGCGACCCTCCTCAACACGGTCGCAATCGCCGCTACCGCGACCATGAACGCAAGCACAATCGCGAGCTGGAAGACAGATCTCACGAGTAGCGTCGTTATGAACATCAGGGCGGAGATCAGCAGCTTGACTCTCGGGTCCAGCCTGTGATACCTCGAGGTGCCCTTCCTGAAGATGAAACCCCCGCTGAGCCACATCATGCTACTTCCGGCCTCCCTCTATCCATCGCCTCGCATCCAGGGCATCGACGAAGGGCGACCTCGGCCTGCTTGCGAGCGCCTGATAGAAAGAGACGAGCTGGGGTTGGGCCACTCTCGCAGACTCCAGCATCTCCTTCCTGGTCATCAGTTCCGGGGCTGGCCCGTCGGCGACAATGCGGCCTGACTTCATCACCACGACCCTTGGCTGAAGAGGCCAAAGGAACTCGATGTCGTGTGACACCACTACTACGGTCTTGCCAGTTGAGCCGAGCATCCTGATCGTCCCCACCAGCTTCTCCTTCTGAATCGCGTCCTGGCCCACCGTTGGCTCATCCAGTATCACTACCGCAGGGTCCCACGCGAGAATGCAGGCCAAGGTCAACCTCTTCTTTTCGCCCCCGCTCAAGACCAGTGGCGACGACTCCCTGTACTCTTCGAGCCCGAAGAGCTGGAGCCCCCATGAGACCCTCTGTTCGACCAGGTGCGGCGGGAAACCGAAGTTCCTGAGAGCGAAGGCCATTTCTTCCTTCACGCTTTCTGAGAAGAGCTGATGGTCTGGGTTCTGGAAGGCGACCCCGACTTTCCTCGACAGGGTAGCAGTGCTCGTCGTGCGCGTGTCGACTCCATCCACGAGGACCGTACCGGAGGTGGGCTTGAGAAGGCCGGTCACGTGCTTGACCAGGGTCGTCTTGCCTGCCCCATTCTCGCCCACGATCGCGACCGTCTCGCCCGCGTCGACCTTCAGAATGATGCCGTCAAGCGCCTTCACGCCATTGTCATGGACAAAAGTCACGTCCCTGAAATCTATCACGCGCCCTTCCTCTCCACGATTGAAGCTAGCTCTGCCCCGGTGAGGAGCCTGTCGTCAGGCGCAAGCCCGTCCCTCGCCAGCATCTTCTGCAGTCGAGTCACCGCGGGCACCGAGACCCCGTACCCATCGGCTTCTTCGCCGAAGAGAACGTCGCGGGGCGTCCCGTCGAGGACTTTCGCCCCTGCATTCATCACGACTATCCGGTCAGCCACTCTGACCAGCAGATCCAACCGGTGCTCGACTACTACGAAGGTCGTGCCCAGCTCCTTCCTTAGCCTTGCCACGAGGTCGACCAGGTCCATCGCGGTCTTTGGGTCAAGAAGGGATGTCGGTTCGTCTAGTATGATCAATCTGGGCCTCATGGCTAGGACCCCCGCAAGCGCGACCCTCTGCTTCTGCCCGTCGGAGAGTTCGTGAGGCGCCCTTTGAGAGAGGTCCTCGATCCCAAGGAGGCCTATCGCCTCGTCGACCCTTTTTCTCATCTCAGGCCTGGGGACTCCTAGGTTCTCTAGACCGAACGCGACGTCTCTCTCCACTGTGAACATGAAGATCTGGTTCTCAGGATTCTGGAATAGGAAGCCGACGGTCTGTGCGAGGTCACGCATCGACGAGGTCCTCACGCTGGAGCCCGCCACACGGACATCGCCCGAGTAATCTCCGGTGTACATGTGAGGGATCAGCCCGTTGATTGCCCTGAGCAGAGTTGATTTGCCGCAGCCCGAAGGCCCGGCGAGCACGACGATTTCCGACTCATCTATGTCGAGGGCGAACGAGTCCACCGCTTTCCTGGTCGCATCAGGATATCTGAAACTCAGGTTTTCGATTTCTAGTATAGTATGCAAATTGAGGTCACTCTCTTTTGTCTCGCG
>JBEKAG010000097.1:0-4479 GCA_050015955.1 Nitrososphaerales archaeon | reverse complement strand
AGAAACCCTTGGGATTTCTCCAGTTGCGACTTATGCTCCTAGTTCCACATCAGTAAGGGTAGTAGAGCATCTCAGTCATGTTGTCGAATGGCTACAAATCAGCTTCCGCGCGCTTCCTATAACCCTCGCCGTTTCGCATAACAAAGAATCCTCAGGGGACCACCTCAATTGTTTTGTCTCTCGTCTTCGCCCCTCTTACGATGAAGATCCTTGATTTCGGAACCCCAAGATGCTTGGCCATGATCTCCAGAAGTCTCTTGTTGGCTCGGCCATGCACCGCCCTTTCATCGACCCTTACTTCGAAAACTGACTCGTCAACCCTGGTTACACTAGCCTCTCTTGCGTTTGGAGTCACGTGGACTCTGATGAGCATGTGTGTCTGACTGTAGGCGCAGTATTCTGTAAACATTGCGACATGCAGTGGACTCTCGCTCTTGATTTTCGCGCGCTGATTTGAAAGTGTGGCGCACGCTCTGCTAAGATGTTAGACCATCGCCGTTAACTAAGCAGGCCGCCATAGGAGCTGACGGGATGAGCGCAGAGCTGGCGACGGTGGTCCTGATAGCTTCGACGGTCGTCGCGGCTATCTTGGTGGCGTGGGCTCTAGGGATCGCGTGAAGTTCAGGATCCCGATAGAAGTCGGGAGTGTGCGCGCGCGGAGGGTTTCGGATCACCTGAGAGCGCGCGGCCTGCCGCGGAGTGGATTGACCCCCCAGACTAGGCGCATCGAGACGACATAGCTCACGGGGAACGAGATCGCCGCCCCGATTATGACCCCTGCAAGCGGAGAGAGCGAGAACTCACCCAGGAGGGCGAGCTGAACCCCGATGATGATTGCGTTCCCCAGAAGCGCGACCAGCTGATACTTCGCCCACCTGAAGAGGACGCTCTTCCCGTCTCTTGCCCTTTGCTCATCGGGGACCGCGGCGGTGAATCGCTCGTTCAGGAAGAAGGCCACCGTGACGCCGACCCCGAAGGCGACGACGTCCATTCCGAGGATCGTGACCGAGGCCGAGGCGACACCGGGGACCTTCGTCGCGTGGTAGAAGGCCAGGACCTCCACCGTCAAGATGGCTTCCGAGACTAGGAATCCGATGCCGCTGACCATGGCGAACTTGCTGACGACAGGGAGGTTGAGCTTCTCGGTCAACTCGTTCTCCTTCCTACCTGGTTCCTGTTGATAGTTGGAAAGATTAACTGGGCGATTTCCCTCTCCGCGCCTGCCTCTCCTCTTTTCGCTCTCTAGCTTTCTCTTTCTTTTTCTTCTTGCCTTCTCTTCCCAAGGCTCTCTATCTCCCCAGATGGTCGTTCGTTATTAAAAGAATAACGGGTGTTAGGAATTCTAGCGGGGGTTACAGCGAGGGTGCGCGCTTGGATTTTGTTAGCGAGCTGACTAGGCTGTCAGCTGCTCTGAGCGTCCGGGTCTCTTGATTCCGTCGACCCGCCCGTCACCGTCGGAGCGAGCCCAGGCTCCGTCTCGACTCCAGTCTCCTTGGCAGGAGATTCGGGTTCGGGATTCCCACCTTCTGGGCCGCTGTCGGTCTGCTCCGCCAATGCATCCGTCTTGATTTCTGCGAGCTGCGACGCGACCTCCCTCACTTCATTGGATTCGTCGCCACCGGTCGGGGATGTCTCCTGTTGAGGTTGGTCGGGAGCTGTCTCGGCCTTGACCTCCTCTGGGACGTCGACTGGATCCGCAGGGATGCTCGGCTGCCTGTCCGGGCCTTGCTCAGCAGGGGCGGGCTTTTCAGCCTCGGGAGACTCAACCGATACCGCCGCCTCCGGCTCCACCGCGGCCACCTGACCTCCTGTGACTTCCTCAGCAAGTTGCACCACCTTGGAGACGAGCTCGTCGTAGGTCGACTGGGGGACGTGCTCTGCGAGCTTCGTCTTGAGCTCCCTCACCTCCGCTTCGCTTGAATCGAATTGTTCCTTGGGGACCATCGTCGAGATCGTGTTCTTCAACTCCTGGAGGCTCTCTTCGAGTGCGTCGTTCTCCGAAGAGGGGACCATGCTGTTGATCTGCCGCGTGGCCTCATCGTAGCGCCTCTGCAGCGCGCCGTACTCTGACTTGCTCACCATCCCACTGATACACGCCTCCAAGTCGTTAATCTTCGAAAGGCTCTGCTGGTGGACTGCAGACGGCACCGTCCCCTGGGAGATTCTCGAGACGAGGGAATCCACCGTCCTCCCTTGTGCGTCAATCGTCTTGTTCAGGACCTCGATCCGGCCACCTACTTCGGCCAGTTGCGTGTTCAAGGCGGTCGTCTTCTGGAACTCCGCCTTCATCCGCGTCAGTTCCTTCTCTTGCTCTGCTGTCTTCTTCTCTTGACCAGCAATCGTCTTCTCCATGTCAGTCATCTTGTCTTCGAATTCCAGCACGATTTCGTGGTGTTCCTTCTTCGTGATCGTCTGGCGGAGCTGTGCCTCAAGCGCCTTGCACCTTTGTGCGAGTTTCTTCGCGTCCTCTGCCGTGCTCTCCGTTTTGCTCATCATTCCCAAAGACTCACGTCGCCGTGTAAGGTTAGGAGGGCCTGATAATCGCCGAAGTCAACATCGCTGGACAGAATCATGAATTCTGCCTGCTGTCCTCTCAACTTGTCTTGCTGATAGCGAGTGCGCGTCTGTAGAGCTTGATCCTCTAGGATTCGGAGCGGTCGGAATCTTTAAATGCGGGGTGTTAGAATCTCCTAACATAAAGATAGAAATGGCAATCAAAAAGTTAGATGAGACTAACTGGTCGCATGATATTCAGGTTCGAGGCGAACTCGTACCGAGGGCCGAAGAAAGCATTCGCAGACGTAATGCTGCCAAACAGGAGGAGGTGAGTTAATGGTGGAACTGTGGATGATCATCGCCATCGGTGTAGGAATCACAACTGCGGCCGGTTTCCTGATGAGGAGGCGGAAACTGGCATCTCAGGGTAACGTTCTCCTGACTCTTGCAAGCACTCTCGTGGTTCTTGGCATTATATTCGGCGACGACCGTGTAGTGGGCTACTCGTTCATCGGAGTCGGAGTATCATTGTCAATCATCAGCGCTGTCAGAGCCAAGAAAGGAATGGACAGCTGGAGACGAAAGCATGAATGCCAATGAACTATGGTCGGTTGTTCCCGCCTGCGCCGCCGTGATCATCGTCCTGACTGCCTTGTTGCGCTTCAGGAAAAACATCGAGGAAGTAAGGCCAGGAACGCCAATCAAAGACGAGAGGACCAAATACATGGACGGACGTGCTGCGCGCTTCGGCCTGGTAACGGGCTTGGCCTTCTTGGTAGTGCTCGAATTGCATTACGTAGCCGCCGCAGAACTTGGAGGCTTCCCCGAACTGAGCGGAGGATACGCAGTGATTGCTTCCATCATCCTCTTGGGTGTGAGCTACCTTGGGATGCGTCTGTACCTGAACAAACTGGGCGAGCATGGGGAATAGGACGTTGTGAAGAACAGAATCAAGGAGTTCAGGGCCAGGTATGACCTTACTCAGGAGGACCTCGCGAGGATGGTCGGGGTAAGGAGGGAGACCATAGTGTTCTTGGAGAAAGGCAGGTACACGCCGTCGCTCACACTCGCCCACGACGTCGCCGTCGCTCTCAAGACGACGTTGGACGAGCTCTTCATCTTCGATGCAAGCGGAAGAGATGGACCGGTCGAAAGCAGAGCACGCGCGGCTAACCCATCAGACGAGCGCACGCCACCTTCAAGGGGAGAATCCTGACGGAATCCTCGCAAGAAAGGAATCTGGTGTTCATGTCTGTGGTTTTCAGCTTCATCAACCTTTTATCTGGAGCCGGCCCCTTTTCACTCGGCGGGTGTGTGGGGGTGCCAATCCTAACCTGCCCGTCGGCACCGATGGGAAGGTAACCGCACGCCCACTTAAGTCACTTCAAACGTCATCTTACCATTAACGGAACCGAGAACTCATCACCCGAAGTGATACACCCTCAGAGATAGCCCGAAGACGGGGCAGAACGCGCGCTGTGAGCACCAGTCATATTTGAGCAAGTATACAGATGCCCCGGGGGGATTGGCGCGCGCGCTCCACCGCTCAAGAGATTGGCGACACCGAGTAATGGAAATATCCGCCCCAATACCAACAGAAGGAGACGCCGATGCGATCACCCGACGTTGTTCAAGCGTAATAGAAGATGCGATTCGCCGTGAACCGGCTCATTGGAGGTTCTGGTCCTATGCGAAAATGAGCAGACTTGGACTTCTCTCGAAGGAGGAGATGACATGACGCGCGCGCTCAGCTCAGGTAGGTCGCAGCATCACATCTCGGGTCCAAATCCGCTTCGTTGATTGCCGTTGCCGTGCAGCACGAAAGTCCGGTCCAGCTTTAATATCGAAGGCCCCACGTACCACCCGAACGGGTATGACCTTTGAAGGTCATTGAGAGCCGGGGGCTCGGGAAGGGCTTCTCCAAGGTGGTGGCCCTCGACGGGCTCTCTTTCGGGGTCGAGAGCGGCGCGATTACCGGTCTGA
>JBEKAG010000096.1:0-4692 GCA_050015955.1 Nitrososphaerales archaeon | reverse complement strand
GAGGTACTTTCTCGGAGGGAGCCTCGACAATTCCCTCATCATCTTGCTCGCCTTGGTGGGGGTCGTCGCTATGCCCGACCTTCGGGGCAGGATGAACAGGCTCCTCCTGTCGTGGGTGGCCGTCGACTCCACGGTAATACTCTTGTATCAGTACACTCCCTTTTTCCTTCAGGCCAGGGTGATCCTCTTCGCCCCGCTGCAGGTCCTCGCAGCGATGGGCTTTCTGTCGCTCCTGAGGTACTTCACGGGACTGATGGCCGCCGGTGGTCACGGGGACCAGCGGCTGGTCAAAGCCTTCGTGTTCCTGGCCTACGTTTCGGTCTTCGGCGCGATGCTGGGCTATGCCTTGGAGAACGTCGGGTACGTGTATACAGGCATTTAGAATGCAGGCTATACGAGTCATTTAGGTGCACCTTGCCTCGCCCCCTCCAGCCCTAGCGCGCCTCCACGCAAGGTCCCCATCATGCACTGCAAGAAGGCCGCCTTGGCAGCGTGCCGCCTATCTCGACGCCGAAGTCGAAGTCGAAGTCGAAGTCGAAGTCGTGACCGACGGGACCCAGACCGCGAAGTAGACCGTCGACTTCAATTTGGCCTGCATGTCCTGGACAATCAGCAGGTACGGGGGTGGGTGAATTGGTGTTCCGATTCCAGTCGCCACGGTTGAGAATGGCCTGTCCAAGATCAGGTTCCCGGCTGAACAGGCCACCTGATTAGTGCTCCCGCACCCGGTCTTCAGGGTCAGGAGCCTCCAGGTGAACGCGCCCTTTCCTAGGTGCGCATTCATCGACACGACGAAGCTCGCAACGTGGACCACGGGGTTCAGGAGGATGTTGAGGTTTAGCTCCCCTTGACCTACCTTGGGGGAGGCCTTCAAGGTGTACGTAATGCCCTGGAAGGAGAGGTTGTGCGGAGACGTGTTCGTGGCCGTCGCGGTCACTGGGAAGATCGCCGAAGGCCCGGTTTCAAAGCCGACGGTTACGGCGTAGTAGTAGGAGAAGTTGGTCACGGGGTGATACATGGCGCATGAGGGTAGGGGGACGACGCAGACCCCTGCGATGACGTACACGTACTCGGACTTGGGTGCAAGCGCGAAGGTCCGGGTGAGGACATGCCCGGCCAGGGCTTTGTAGCTGTAGCAGTCCAGAAGGTCCGAGGAGCAGATGGCGGAGACGGTCAGGTTCTTCGTCCAGACCGTGCCCGTGTTCTTGATATCCAATTTGAGGCTGCCGTCGCTGATCGTTGCCGACTTCACAACCACCTTGTTGGCGGTCTGATTCGTCAAGTGGGTCGTCTTCGTCGTGGAGGTCTTCGGATGGGTCGTCGGGAAAGTGAATGTAATTCCCGGGCCTTGGGGGCCCGCGACCATCGGATAAATGAAGACAAACGCCCCGATTTCCATTGCGACTACCAGCCCGAGGGCTGCGAATCTCACTAATCTTCCCCTCCGGGGACGTTCGGGGATCTCTGTCATCTGGCCACTCGAACGCGCGTGGGTTGATATTTAGGAATTGCCGTGCTTAGAAGGGGATTCCAAAAGTACGTCTCCTGCGCTTATCTCCCGTGTCGGTTGCCTTCAGTCTACCTCGCTTTCTGGGGATTGGCGCGCGGGATGGAGCCGAATCTCTTGCTCAGCACGTGCTTGTCGCCGTCCTGGACGGTCACCTCTGCATCCTCGTCGATTGGAAGAGATTCAGGTATCCGGAAAGTCAGGCTCCCTCCCTTTGGCAGGGGCATCTCTAGGTTCGCCTGGGCTTGGGCTTGGGATGTGACAGCCCGCAACGGCGAAGCTCCGTAGCTTATCCTGCATCTCTTAAGTGGCCTGTTCCCCCAGACTCGAATTGCCCAGAGAGAAGCGAAAGGCTGCGCCACCTGATCCCGGAAGACTTCTAGCTCGACCGGGGGCTTGCGGCGCCACAGGAGGAGCCCGACCAAGAAGGCTGCCGCGGCACCCGCAACGACCAGCACCCACCACGGGAACGGCCCAGGCGCCGCTGGGGTCGCTGTGCTTACCGGTATCCTAAACGTGGCCTGGGCGCCGAGGACTGGAGGTGACGTCACGAACTGGTAGGTGCCAGCATAGTGGATGGATTGGGGCACTTGCAACGTGACAAAGAACGAGCCGTATCCGTCGGTCTGAGTCTGCCCGACGAGTGTCTTGCCCAAGTAGATGGACACAGTAGTGAACCGCGGGTAAGACCGCCCAGTGAGGTTGAACATAGCGCCGGGCTCGCCCGAAGTCGGGGAGGCCTTGATCCCTTCGAGAGTAAGGAAGTTCATCTTTAGGCTGCTAAGAGAGGTTCCTATCGTGTACCTTGAGCCATTGACCTGCGGTCGGAGCTTCCCCGTCATGTCGAGGTGCCAGTTTCCGGATGGGCTAGTCTTAATGCGAGTCGATTGCAGGCCGTTGACCAGTGCAACGAGTGTCGAGTTGACCTTGTAGTATCCGCCGGCGACCTCGACGTTCGTGATACCGGCCGTGCCCTTCTGCGGACAAAGGACCATCGCGCCGGTCTTCCCGATGGAAGGGAAGATCGTGAACGAAATCGTTCCCTTGGTCACCTTTCCTAAGCCGTCGACGACCTTCAGTGTGACATCGTAGAAGCAGCCGGTGGGAAAGACATGCGTGACCAGCGACTTCGTGCTGCTCGTCCCATCACCGAAATCCCAGAGGTACGTGAACGGACCAGGCCCGGACGGCTTCGCAGTGAAGTCGAGTTCAACCGGGAAAGGCCTGATGACGTTGAGCGTCTCGAATTTGCCCGACAGTGTCGGGGTCATCGAGACCGATATCGGCAAGCCCACGGGCCCTGTCGTCGCGGTCATCTTAGTCGTAGTCGGGGGGAAGAGGACCTTCGAGACCCCCCCCTGCAGAATGAGGAATATCACGAGCGCGATTGCGACCAGCATGATGACGAACGCTGCCGCGAGTCTGCTTCGGTTCTTTTTCTTTCGACCTGGAGGAGGCCGGCCGGACGGCAAACTAGACACCGCGAGGTCTTCAGGCAGTACTTAAACAGAGCAGTGAGACTCTGGTCTGCCTGCCCAATTCTGTCCTAGGCTTCGCTAGGACTCTGTGACAACTAAACTAGCCTTGCGCTGCACTTCTCAAAAAAGAGGACGCGTTGCCCCGTGGGCAACGCTAGTATACTAGGTTGTAGATGTTATTCCCGCCCGCTGCGTAGTAGGCGTTGAGGTTAATGATTCCATATTGTCCCACAACGATGTTGTAGGTGCTGTTACCAATGCCCGAGTTGATGTTGACGGTGCTATCGACGCCTGGGATTACTATTGAGTAGGTGTCTTGGGTAAGACCGCCGTTGAGGTTAACGGTGTCTGAGGCACCTGTGCCTGTGAACATGTACACCGAGTGGAGCGACTCTAGGTAGCTGGATAGTGTTTCTGGACCGTAATGGCACGTGCTGGTTTCATACATGTAGTTGAAGGTGCGAGAGGCGCAACCATACTGCAGGAATGTCGAGCCAGCGAGGAAGTATCCGGCGTATCCTGAATTCGTTGCTGGGAAGTCAGACCACAGACCCTGACCTGGTGAACTTTCGATGAATCCGCCAACTTCCCAGATTCCTTCATAGGTCTGATGCCCTGTAATTGAACTTGGTGGAATCAAGACTTCTATCTTGTTGCACCCTACGCCACTTATTTTGTCGCCTATGGGGAGAACAGTTGTGAAGTTACCGCCGAATCCAACATTCCCACATGCTCCAGCGGCCCTAATGTTGTATTGGGCTTGGAAATTATTGTTTGTGACCACGAGTGTTGCGGCTTCGCCGCTGGTGTTGCTGTACGTGGTACCGGACATGCGAGGGGAAGCAGCCATTCCGAGTGCTGGTGAGAGGACGAGAACTGCTCCTATGAGGAGAGAGCTGAAGTAAAGAGTGGTTCTTGACGCGCTTATTGTTTTCATGCAGTCAGCGATTACCCCTAGGGAGTACTTATCCTTTTGTCGAAACCGTATGATAATTATGGATGATTATGGTTTACGAGAAGCCGCGCGCGAAACACTAGAGTCCTGCGACTGGGCAGCTAAGCAACCAAAGTGCACGTTCCTCAGATTGGACGCTTCCACAACCTGGACTGGACTCTGCTCTTGACCGCATGGCTGATCTTGCCTGCATACGCCTGTCTGCGCGACTGACTTCGCCTTGTTCGTCATTGGCCTGATGGCGACGATGACTGGACCCTCGGTGCGCGCTGACTTCGGCAGCATGGTGAGGTCGAGCTCTCTCAAGCCGGACTTCCGTGCGCCCCTCTGGTGTATCATAGGGGCACACCCTGATCCTGCCAGGTTGCGATGCAACCTTGGACACCAGAACCCTGCGCGCTAACACTTTTATACCCAATACCGCACGGCACTTTGCAATGAATCTCCACCGTCTAGTCGGAGGCAACCGGACACTCGCGGCCCGTCTTGGGGCGCTTGCGATTCTGACAATCATGGTTGGGTTTGCGGTTACGCTCAACGTGCATGCCGTGCTTCCCTCTACGGTGGCCGTCATAAGCGTAGGTGATACTCCTAATGCGATAGCTGTCAATCCTTTGACGAACATGGTATACGTCGTCGATGGATCTGACAACCGCGTCACAATAATAAACGGCGCTACCAATCTAGCAGTTGGTAATGTCAGTGTGGGCGACACTCCGAATGCCATCGCCTTGGACCCCTCCGCCCACATG
>JBEKAG010000095.1:0-4802 GCA_050015955.1 Nitrososphaerales archaeon | reverse complement strand
GAAGGGGCGCTTGGTTCTCGCTGGACAGGATCGAGAGGTCCATCCTGCATCTGGCGTCGCGGCTAGAACTGAAGTTCTCTAGCCTCGACCTCCTCCGTGCGTTGACTTCGATACTGAAGAAGCTGGAGCAACACGGAGAAACGCTGTACGCATGGCTCCAGAGAGGCGTCAAGCTCGCTTGGGCCTTCTCCGAATTCGCCGTCGCATCAGGGAACGAATCCGCACGTTCGTGGAGGAACGACAGGTCGTATGCCATGTACCTGGGCCGAGTCCTCTCGAACAACACAGGAGGGCACTTCCCTCATTGACAGCCACTATCAGACCAACTGAACGGCGCAATCGTTGAAGGCTGTTCTACTAGTCGGCGGAGCAGGCACAAGGCTGCGACCTCTCACCTACGTTGTCCCGAAGTGCCTCCTGCCAGTCGGTGGTAAGCCGCTGCTCGAGAGGACCCTAAGATACCTCGAAGGCTACGGCATAAGAGAGTTCGTGATCTGCGTGGCCTACCTCAAGAAGCAGATCATGGACACATTCAATGACGGCGCGGCCTTGGGGGTCGAGATACAGTACGCCGAGGCCGAGCAGCCACTGGGTACTGCAGGGCAGCTGAAGACCGCGAGTGACTTCGTCGACGGCCCCTTCCTTGCGATGAACGGGGACATCGTGACAAACCTGAATGTCGCCAACCTAGTGGCGACCCACAAGAGGAAGGGAGGCATAGCCACGATAGCCCTGAAGGATTTCGGAGTTAGGATACCTTACGGTCATATCATCGTGGGCGACGACGGAAGGGTCACAGCCTTCGAGGAGAAACCAACGCTGAGCTACATGGCAAACGCTGGCGTCTACGTCCTCGAGCAGAGGCTTCTCGAATTCATCCCACAAGGAAGGGTTTGCAGCCTTGAAACCGAGACGTTTCCCTCCCTAATTGCAAAGGGGGAGCGGATCAATTCCCACTACGAATCGGCCTACTGGGCAGACGTCGGTTCGATGGCGGACTTCGAACGGGTCAACGACGAAGTGCTTTCAGATTCGTCCGGGATTGCCCCCTCAGAGAGGGTTAAGGATGATTAGGCAGGCTGCTGTCATCGGGCTATCGCTGCTCCCTTTCATCCTGTCGTCGGGGGCTGCCTTTCTCGCTTGGGAGGTCGCCTCGGCGCTTGAGACCGTCTGGCGGATGATCTTCGTGGTTCTCGTCTGGATACCAGCATTCGCCGGCGGAACCCGACTATTCTGGAGGGTGACCGGGCTATTAGCCTCGAAGCTGCAAGCTTAGGTCTAGCTGGGTCGGCCGCCGCGGCGGTCGCCCTCGTCACATCCTACTCGGTCGCTAGGTTCGAGAGCGTGAAGTTCCCGGCACTTGGCATCAGCGGCGTAGACATACACAAGTCAGAAGGTCCGGTGAGGGCCGAGATGGGCGGGCTCGCCGTACTGATCGCCCTCGCTGCAGCTTCAGCGGTCTACCTTGGTTTCAACCTCACTTGGTTTGATCCTTCGGTCCTTTTCGCCGCGGCTGCGTGGACCATCATGCTCACCGGCTTGGTCGGGGTCGCGGACGACGTCGTCGGGCTGAGCCAGATGTTCAAGCCGTTTCTCATTGTAGCGGCCTCAATCCCTCTAATGCTCTGCCTTCTGAGCCGTGATTCGATTTTCATACCTGAGATAGGAAGCATCCACCTGGGTCTCCTGTACCCCCTAGTGGCGGTTCCGCTCGCCGTCACTACGTCGGCCAACTTCTCCAACCTCCTCGCGGGATTCAACGGTCTCGAGGCAGGATGCGCGGCGATTTCTTTGGGCACGATGGCCTTCCTGTCGGGCATCACCGGACATCCTAATGTCGCTGTGCTGGGGTGCATAGCCACCTTCGCCTACATCGGATTCTTCACGCTGAACTGGTATCCGGCGAAGATCTTCCCCGGCGACACTGGCACGCTGATGGCCGGGGCTGCCTTGGCTGCGCTGGGTCTGGCGTCGGGTCTCGAGTTCGAGGCCATAGTGCTGAGCATCCCGGCCGCCATGGACTTCACCCTGAAGATGATGCACAGGCACCCCTTCAAACAGAGGCACATTTTCGGCAACGCTAGGATCAGGGCCGATGGCACGCTGGAGCCGGCCGGCTACCCGGCCGTCGTCCACGCTTTCATGAGGGTCTCACCAATCACCGAGGAGGGACTCGTCGTCTCCCTCATGGCAATGCAGGCCGTATTCGCGGCGTTGGCAATCGGGATCACCCTGGTGTTCAGATGACAAGTACCATGCCTGGCTCGGCACCTGTGGAGCCTTTGAAGGTCAGGAAGATCTGGGTGGCGATGAGCACGCCGTTCCAAGCGAACTTCTTCTCCCCACTCATCAAGGAGCTCGAACCAGAGTTCGATTTCGTAGTCACGGTCAGGGACCACGACAACATCCAGCGAATCTTGGACGCCAAGAGGATAGATTACGTCACTGTTGGAAAGCACGGGGGGCGCGAACTCGGCTTCAAGCTCGAGGCCTATGCAGACACAATCCGGAAAATGGCGCCGATCATTCAGCGCGAAAAGCCCGACATGCTGCTGACCGAGAGGTGGCCTGAGGCCGTCAGAGTCGCGTTTGGTCTCAACATACCCTCCTGGACTATATTCTACGACGAGAGAGAAAAACACGTCAACCAGATGGTCTTCCCACTGGCCACCAGGGTGTACGTGCCGAGGTTCTACACAATTCAAGAGCTATTCGCGAACGGAGTCACTGACCCAGACAAGGTGGCGTGGTTCAACGGTTTCCACACAGGTTACTTGAAGGGGACTCAGGTCGATGGCGAGAACCCGTACGAGAAGATGGGGGTACGCTCCCCGGTGGTCTTTGTCAGGCCCGAACCAGAATTCGCTTCGTTCTTCCCGAGCCACGAGCCAGTCCTCGAGAAGGCGGTCAAGCTGATTGTGAAAAAAGACAATGCCTCGGTTGTGGTCCTACCGCGGACTGAGTCGCAGCGAGAGAAGTACTCAGCAATGGGGACAACGATACTCGAATCCTCGATGGTGGAGTCTCCCGTTTCTCACGCTGACGTCGCCCTTGGCGCGGCCGAGACGATGTTGATGGAGGCCTTCATCCTCGGCAAGCCTGCCGTAAGCGCCATCTACTGGGAAGCGTCCAAGCCGGTCGAGGAGCTCCACAGATACATCCCTCACTCGACCGATCCGATAAAGATCGCTAACTATGTGGAGGATTACCTCGATGTGGACAACCAGAAGGCGTTCAGCGAGAAGGTCTCCCTTCTCGTGAAGAACATGGACAACCCTGTCAAACTCATGATAAACGACATCAGGAGGATTAACGAACCTAAGCACGAAGTGCACGCTCTCAAGCGGCGGTCCAGAATGGAGATATATCTCGACATCATTCAGGCCGCTTCACTCAGACCGCTTCGTTCGACTCAAATCATGAAAGAGGCAAACATCTCGTACAACGAGTTTCGCCGCATCATGGAGACCCTCGAAGTCAGAGGCCTACTCCGGACAGAAAGCACCTTGGGCGGCAAATATTACCAATCGACCACCGACGGACTCCGCCTGCTGGACGACTATCGGACAGTGAGGACTAGACTCTTCACTGAATAGACCTTAATCATGCCTGGAGAGAAGTGGGTTCGGCCGGGCGACCCCCACGAGAGAGGAAGCCCAGGATTTGGCACCCCCCCGAACCCGGGTTTAACCTAGAGTCGGGTTCCGATAAAAGGTTGATGAATTTGAAAATCATGTGTATGGATAAGAAATTCTTACGCTCTAAGACCCTGGTCCACAAAGGACTTTGAGGATCACGCTCAAGCGGGCCATCAAGAGGACAGCACTGAAGGGGATAGAGATGCCCCTCGGTTCCACACCCGCAGTCGCGAGTAAGGTCCTTAGAGCTCTCAATGTGGATTTTGGGCCGATTCGCGACGGGATGCGTTATCGCCAGGGTAGACATGCGGTATTCTGCTTCTCGGTCGACTTCGACGTCACTCGGCCCGAGAGAGGAGACCCGAACAAGACTGGAACCCTAGAGCTACTTCGTCTGTCGAAGGCGTATCGTATCCCGTTGACCTGGGCGATTTGTGGTGAAACGGCTGAGAACGACCTTCGATTGTATCACTCAATCACGGATTCAGAGGTCCCGCAAGAGATTGGAATCCACACCTATTCTCACCTTGACTCCCAATCTGTCTCATCTGATGCTTTCCGCGCAGACCTACAACGATGCCTACAGGTACTTAACCTCAAATCGCGACCAAAGACCTTCACCTTCCCATGGAACCGGGAGGCGCACTTTGAAGTGCTGAACGAGTTCGGCTTCAGGGCCTTCAGGGGTGCGAGTCGCGCAGTGGGTGTTCCGGTGCAATGCGGGGGCCTGTGGAATATCCGGCCGGTTTACTACATCGATCAGAAATCGGCCGGGGCGTCAGGCCTAATGAAAGAGTACATCAATCTATGCCGCGAGTATTCAGCCGTCTGTCACTTTTGGACTCATCCATGGAGCATAATGGGTGGTAACCGTTCCAGGGAGATGCTGGAGTCTTTGAACGATGTCTTCGATTATGTGTCTTCTCTCAGGGATGCAAGTGAATTGGAGACTTCGACCCTGGGTGACCTGGCCGAATGGCTGGATTCATCGAAAGGTATCGGCGCCAGGGCGATTGAACCTCATGTCTCGCGGCCCGGCTAGGATTTCGCAAGAACATCATGGTACGTCTTGCATAGTGAAAATCGCCCAGGTTTGCCCGTTCTTTTACCCGGTGGAAGGCGGAGTCGAGAACCATGTTCTCAGCATTTCAGCGGAGCTACTCA
>JBEKAG010000094.1:0-4826 GCA_050015955.1 Nitrososphaerales archaeon | reverse complement strand
TCGCTCGAGCATCCGAACATGTTTCTTTGGAACAGGTGGGACATGACTGGGGTCAAGATCGAAGATCAGGGTCTCAAGAACGCCATCAGCCTTAGGCCTACACTGGTCCCCCATTCTGGAGGGCGTCACGAACATAAGAAGTTCGGGACGACCAAGGTCAACGCGGTCGAGAGGCTCGTTAACCACATGATGCACTTCGGCAAGAAGTACGCGAAGAACACCGGCCGGATGGGGGGTAAGAAGCAAAAGGCGATGAACATTGTGAAGACTGCGTTCATCATCATCGAGCTGAAGACTGGCCAGAACCCGGTCCAACAGTTGGTGAAGGCGATCGAGAACGCCTCCCCAAACGAGGACACCACAAGGTTGCAGTACGGTGGGGTCGTCTACCACCAGTCGGTCGACATCTCCCCCGTCCGCAGGATTGACCTTGCCCTCCGCTTCATCTCAGAGGGGGTGAGAGAGGCGGCTTTCGCATCATCCAGGAGCGTGGAAGAAGTCCTCGCAGATGAGATTATCCAGGCGGCTGCGGGCGACTCTAACAGCCACTCTGTCAAGAAGAAGAACGAACAAGAACGTGTCGCGATGGCGTCTAGGTAGAGTTCTCTCTCGGTCTTTCTTCATCCCCGCGCAGCTCCATCCCCCTCAACTCGTTCTCCAGTTCGGGTGCGCGCGGTCGCACTTGTGCCCGATAGTCGGGTGTCTCCGTGGGCCTCGAGGACTTGCCGTAACCGACCAGGTCAAGGGCGACGACTCGGTACTCGTCGTCCAGGTCAAGAATCGGTTCCCAAACCCGCTAGGTCTCGGCCGGCTCGCTTCCGTGCAACAGGAGGAGGGTTCCCTGCCCCTGGTTGACGCGTAGTTTATCATGTACTCGGCCACCTCCACCTGTCTCTCAGCGGGCTGCATCAGAAGGCCACCTTCACAGTTCACTTTTTGAGACCTTTTCGCACTCGAGGGCGAGCCGCGGGCAGGTCAGCTGTCTACTTCACGAACGAAGAGTCGAACGCGACGCGGTTGGAGCGCAGAACATCCGCTTCTCCAACTACACGTTCCCGGAGCAGAAAGTCAATCTCCCCTCTCAGGTTGGTCCTGAGCATCTCGGGCCCGTCCGTGTTAAGGGTGTACCTGATGCCGTACTCCTTGAGCGCCCCGAAGATGCGCTTCAGTTCTCCCAGGTCCTTGACCACACCCGTGTGCAGGTTCGATGTGGGGCAGACTTCGAGCACGGTCCCCCTGTCTTTGAGTAACTCCAGCGTTCCTGCATCCTCGGTCGCCCTCACGCCGTGTCCGACCCTGTCCGGTTCCAGGTACTCTAGGACTTGCCTGACAGAATCGTGTCCCTCCTCCTCCCCCGCGTGGACTGTCAGCCCAAGCCCCTCCTTTCTGGCCCTCCTGAAGACAGCGACGTAGCTGGGATAGCTGAACCCTTTGGTCCCCGGGCCTGCCATGTCGATACCCACCACTCCTCTGCTGGCGTAGGCGATCGCCTTCTCAAGCAGTATTTCGTTGAGCCTAAGTCCGAATCCTCTGTCGAGGCACACGATTATTCCGGTCTTCACTGGGTACTCTAGGGATGCCCTGTCAATCCCCCTCACGGCGGCCATCATTATCTGGTCGAGGTCCTGTTCCCCTCCTCTGTTCCGCTTCATTGGATTGAACCTAAGTTCCAGCAGAGTGATGTTGTTCTTCCTGTAGGCCCCGGCGATTGTCTGGTAGACCGAACGCTCTATAGCAATAGGGCTGGACTGAATCAGCTCCGTCAGGTGGAAGAGGGAAAGGTAGTGCTCGAGGGATCTCTTGCTCCGAGGGGTTACCGTCACCAGGTCCACGAATTTCCAGTAATCCTTGGTAGGGAGTCTGATCCCTTGGGCATGCGCGATTTCCCACATCACTGCAGGGTCCACTGAACCGCCGAGGTGGGAATGGAGCTCGGCAAGCTCTGTCTTCGGACCAAGGGCCCTCAAGGGTGTCACTGGGGTTCGATCGTCGCTGGCGGCTTGGCAGAGATTGAGTAAGCAACGCCCACCACACCCTCGACCTCATCGGTCACTCTGGTGGAGATTCTCTCGAGGACCTCCGGCTGGAGTCTCGCCCAGTCGGCGGTCATCGCGTCGATGGATTCGACGACCTTCACCGTGACCTGATACCCGAGGCGCCTTTCGTCGCCCAAAACTCCAGTCACCTTGTCGTCACCCACATAGGCGAACGCCTGCCACACCTTCGAGTAAAGCCCCTCCTCCTCTATTACGTCCTCGACGATCCTGCTCGCCTCTCTCGCGACCCTAAGCTTGTCCGGCGTAGTCTCGCCGACGACTCTCACCGCCAGCCCCGGCCCAGGGAATGGGTGCCTCAGCAGGATCTTCTGTGGCAAGCCCAGCAGCCGGCCTAGTTCTCTGACTTCGTCCTTGTACAGATCCCTTACGGGCTCCACCACTTGCATGGAGAGTCCCTGCGGGAGCCCTCCCACATTGTGGTGCGTCTTGATGACCGCGGCTGGCCCTCTGGACCTCCCGCTCTCGATTACGTCAGGATAGAGCGTCCCCTGCGCCAGGTAGGCGAACGGGCCCTCCCTTTCAGCAAACTCTTCGAAAACGTCTGCAAACGTCTTACCAACCACCTTTCGTTTCTCCTCAGAGTCGGCCACACCCCCGAGGGCCTTCAGGAACGTGGCAGAAGCGTCTACAAACGCGATGTTGATTCCCAGGTCTCTCCCCAGGAGCCGTTTCACATTCTCGGCCTCCCCTGCCCTCAGCAGCCCGGTCTCGATGAAGACGCAGACCAGTCTGTCGCCTATCGCCTTGTGCAACAACGCCGCGGTCACCGACGAGTCGACACCTCCCGAGACCGCGCAGAGCACCCTGCCTTGCAGGCTTGCGAGCGACTCGACTGATCTCTTCAGGAACCCCTCGAGGCTCCACGTGCGCCGTGCCCCGCACACGCCGAACACGAAGTTTGCTAGAATCGTCTGCCCTTCCTCTGTGTGCGAGACCTCTGGATGGAACTGGACGCCGTATAGGTGCCCATCCGACGACCTGACCGCGGCGTACGGCGAGTTTGCGCTGGTCGCAACTGCCTTCAGCGATGCCGGAAGCCTGGTGGGAGAGTCGGTATGGCTCATCCAGCAGACTAACTGGTCTCTCACGATCCCGTCGAAGAGCCCCCTTCTGTCGAGTATCTTTACACTCGACCTCCCGTACTCCCTGCGCTCAGCCCTTTCGACCTCTCCGCCGTGGGCCTTCACCAGGAGCTGGTAACCGTAGCAGATCCCTAGGACCGGGATTTCACCTCCGAAGAGTTTCGGGTCGGCTTTCGGCGCTCCTTCCGAGTAGACACTGGCCGGCCCGCCCGACAGTATTACTCCTGCGACTCCTTTCCTCTTCAGCTCCTCCGCACAGATATCATGCGGCTCAAGCTTCGCATAGACGCCCAGGTCCCTCACTCTCCTGCAGATCAGGTGGGCATACTGCCCACCGAAGTCGAGCACCGAAATACCCCCGACCTGTTCCTGCTCTGTCACTCTACTTTTTGACCTCAAGCGAGTGGGCACCCAGTTCCCCTGCCCCTATTGCGCTCATCAATCCGAAGGTCGCGCCGCTCCACATCCCCTGCACGCTCTTTACCCCTGCGTATCCAAGGGCCGCCCTTAGGCCGTTCGCCATCGTCACAATCACCGATTCCGCCTTTCCAGAATACGGCACATATGCCTCGACCCCCTCGTCAAGTCCCTTCGCAGGGACTGCATACCGGTCGAGCGCAAACCTCACCCGTCTGGCAGCCGCGCTCGCCATTCCCCTATGAATCTTGAACCTCTTTCCGTCCCTAACGACAATCTTGCTTGGTGCTTCTCTCGTACCCGCCAGCATCGAACCCAACATCGCGGTGGACGCCCCTGCCCCGAACGCTAGGGCTGCGTCGCCAGGCCCTCGGATGCCGCCATCAGCGATTACCGGGAGGTTGAGCTTCCTTTCGGCGACGGCACCAGCAACTTCCGCGACCGCGAAGAGCGTTGGGGCCCCGACACGGGTTATTTCAGATGTAATACAGATCGAGCCCGAACCGATTCCGGCCCTGAATCCCTCCAATCTAGGGAGCTCGTCTGCTATCTCCGTCACCGCCTTACCCGTCCCCACATTCCCCGCGATGAAGTCAGCGCTAAGGTCAGGAAGGATCCGTTTCGCGGCTGTGATGATCTTGGAGCCGTGAAAATGCGCCACATCAGCTACGAGGAAGTCCGCCACCCGGTCAAGAGCCCTGCACCTCACGGCGTCGAGGGGTGAGACTGCCGCCCCCACCAAAGGCCTCCCCCTGTCGTCGCAGCTCCTCGCATCTACCTTGGAAGCCTTTACCTTCTTCACCTGACCGACCTGGTCTTCCGTCGACATATTCCTGTGAATGGTCCCCGCCCCACCGAGTCTCGCCATTTCGACTGCTAGGCGCCACTCGGTTACCGTGTCCATCGGCGAGGAAATCAGGGGTACCTCAAGCCGGATGTTCTTCGTCAGCCTCGACGAGAGGTCGATTTCCCCCGGGTCTGCCATGCTCCGGCCAGGAAGGAGGATGAAGTCCCTGAAAGTGAAGACGCTCTTCGCCCCGTCAAGTTTCTCGACAAAACTATTGCGCAAGGCCACACACCTTGCCGAATCCGGAATCCGCCCTGACTATAATAACACTTGCTCGCGTCGACTTCGTCACCCAGCGGAGCGCGCGCCGCCATTGTGTCGTTTTGTAAAATTGACCCCGATGGCAGCCCCCAGGTTGACAGACTCATTCTCCATAACCGTTAATTAACCCAAAGACTCATTTTTCTGGTATCAGAATGACCA
>JBEKAG010000093.1:0-4876 GCA_050015955.1 Nitrososphaerales archaeon | reverse complement strand
CGAGATTCTCAAGAAAGCTAACGATCAAGATCCGATGCTGGTGTCGCTTGGCGGAGGGGCCAAGGATCTGAACGTGAAGATCATTTCCACCATGAAGGGGCCAATGGTCGTACCAGAGCTCATCGTGAACACCGGTGATGCAATGGGAGCCAACGCCGTGAACACGATGGCTGAGGCCGTGGCGCCGATGGTGGAGGAGATTACCGGGGGGAGGGTCCTTCTCAGGATTATCTCCAACCTCGCCGACAGGCGTCTCGTCAGGGCAACTGCTGTCTTCGACAAGGACGCGATTGGTGGGGAGGACGTCGCGGACGGCGTAGTCCTCGCCTACGCGTTTGCAGATGCGGATCCCTACAGATGCGCGACACATAACAAGGGGATAATGAATGGAGTCGTTGCAGTCGGAATAGCCTGCGGACAGGACATCAGGGCCCTTGAGGCAGGGGCACACAGCTACGCATCCCGGAGCGGAAAATACAAACCACTTACCGTCTGGGAGAAGGATGCCAACGGCGACCTGGTGGGGACGCTCGAAATGCCCATGGCAGTGGGGCTGGTCGGTGGAGCGGCAAAGACGCACCCTGCGGCAAGCGCAGCAATCAGGATCCTAGGGGTCAGGACCGCGACTGAGCTGGCAGAGGTGATGGCGGCGGTAGGGCTCGCGCAGAACTTCGCGGCGCTCAAAGCGCTAGTGACTGAGGGCATTCAGAGAGGCCACATGAAACTCCATGCAAGGAACATCGCGGTCTCGGCGGGAGCAACCGGAAAGACTGTCGACCTAGTGGCAAAGATAATGGTGGAGGAGAAGAAGATTAGGTTCGACAGGGCGAAGGAGCTTGTAGAAGAACTTTCGAAGTCTTGACCGTTAAAGTTCTATAGAGCGCTCAGAGGCCTCGGAGAAAGTTGGCAGGAGTGACTCATCCCTCAGCTCCACTGATACCGAGGAGCAGACTTCTCTTCGTCGCTGCCCTCGCAGTCCTTGCTGTCGGGCTGCTTCAACTTGCGCATGTGATTGAGCTCCCCTTCGGCGCCTGGTTCTCGGGGGCCGAAGGTTCTCTACTCTCCCCGTCGAGATTGAACGACTTCATGAGAAGCTGGGGATATCCTAGCCTCTTCGCGTTGATGGCGCTTGAGAGCGCCTCGTTGCCGGTGCCAAGTGAAGTCGTGCTCCCGTTTGCGGGTGTCTTGGTTTCCTCAGGCGTCCTGAACTTCTGGCTGGTCCTCGCTGTGAGCACTGTGGCGAGTCTTACTGGAGCCCTCGTAGACTACTACCTCGCTTTATGGCTAGGGAGACCCTTCGTAACTAGGATGCTGAAGCTCTTCCGAGTGCACGGCGGGGCCCTTGAGAGAGCGGAGAGTTGGTTTGACACCTCGGGTAGATGGACTGTCTTCCTCGCAAGGTTCGTGCCTGTCTTGCGAACCGTCATTTCACTCCCGGCCGGCCTCTTTAGGATGGACATCAAGTCGTTCATCCTCATGACCGTGGTCGGATGCCTGGGATGGTCGGCGGTTCTGGTTTATGCAGGAGTTCTTGCTGGTAATGCAGGCAGTTCCTGGCAGAGTGCGTTCAGCTCGTCGCGCACGTTAGCCGATGGGCTCTCTGCGGTGGCCATGTCCGCAGCGGCGGCTTACATCGCGTACTATATCTACGGCTGGATGCGCAAGACCCGAAACGTGACTAGTCCTCAGCCATCGGTATCCTGACGCCTCTGTCCCTCGCAACCCGGAGCGCATCTTCGTACCCCGCATCGGCATGTCTTGCCACGCCGAGGCCAGGGTCGTTCGTGAGGGCGGTCTCGATTCGCTCGTCGGCTTCCTTTGAACCGTCGGCAAGGACTGCGAGTCCTGCATGAATCGAGTAGCCGATGCCGACCCCACCGCCGTGGTGGACGGAGACCCAAGAGGCTCCGGAGACTGCGTTGAGTAGCGCGTTGAGGATCGGCCAATCGGCGATGGCGTCTGATCCATCTCTCATCCCTTCGGTCTCCCTGTAGGGAGAAGCCACTGAACCAGAGTCGAGATGGTCGCGCCCGATTACGATTGGCGCAGAGATAATGCCGTCGCGGACCATTCTGTTGATGACCTTGCCGAACCTCGCCCGCTCGCCATATCCCAGCCAGCAGACTCTCGCCGGGAGGCCCTGGAATTGAACCCTCTCGTGTGCCATTGTAATCCATCTGACCAGCGAGCGATTCCTCCCGAACTCCTTTACGATAGCATCGTCTGTTGCGTAGATGTCCTCAGGCCTGCCGGACAATGCAGCCCACCGGAATGGGCCTCTTCCCTCGCAGAAGAGCGGTCTGATGTATTCCGGCACGAAGCCAGGAATCCTGAAGGCGTCTTCCACTCCTGCGTCCTTCGCCATCTTTCGGATGTTGTTGCCATATTCGAAGGCGACGGCCCCTCTGCGCTGGAACTCGAGCATAGCCGCGACGTGTTTTGCGATTGACGCCATGGAACGCTTCACGTACGCATTGGGATCTGACCCCCGTAGGGCAGAGGCCTCCTCGACGCTCAGGCCTTCGGGAATGTAGCCGTCGAGGGGGTCGTGCGCCGCAGTCTGGTCGGTTATCACGTCGGGCCTGAACCCCGACTTCACAAGCTCCGGGAGGACCTCGGCAGAGTTGCCGAGCAGGGCGATGGAAATGGCCTTTCCCTCCTTTGCCGTGCTCCGGGCTACGTCAAGGGCCTCACGGCTGCTCTCCATGATCACGTCGCAGTAGCCCTTGTCGAGCCTCCTCTGAATCGCCCTTCGGTCGGCTTCGACGACCAGCGCGACCCCCTCGTTCATCGTAACGGCGAGCGGCTGGGCGCCTCCCATCTCGCCCAGTCCTGAAGTCAAGACAATCCTTCCCTTCAGCGAGCCTCCGAAATGCTTCGAGGCGACTGCCGCGAGGGTCTCGTAGGTGCCTTGGAGTATCCCTTGGGTACCGATGTACATCCAGCTCCCTGCAGTCATCTGACCGTACATAGTGAGTCCCTTCTCCTCCAGCTCCCTGAAGTAGGACCAATCTGCCCACTTCGGCACAATCATTGCGTTGGAGATGAGCACCCTCGGCGCCCGCTCGCTCGTCTTGAAGACCGCGACGGGCTTGCCGGATTGGATGAGCAGTGTTTCATCGTTGGCTAGATTCCTCAGGGACTTTACGATTGCCTCATAGGCGGGCCAGTTTCGGGCTGCCTTCCCCGTCCCACCGTACACAATAAGTCTCTCCGGGTCCTTGGCGACTTCTGGGTCGAGGTTGTTCATCAACATCCTGAGCGCAGCCTCCTGATGCCAGCCTCTGCACGATATTTCGTTGCCCCTCGGTGCTCTGATGATGTGCTTCTGCACGAGAGTCTCGCGAGGTGGCTCGCGATTTAAGAGTTCAGCTTGAGTCGTCTACTGGCTGACAGTCATCGCGCGCGCGCGGGACAGAGGTCGGCGCTCCTCTAGGCAAGATCGAAGACCTCGCCCCCATACCTGCCAAGCATGAAGGACGGGTGGCGTGGCGCACAACGCAGAAATAGAGTGAAGAGTGGCTGGGAGGGTCAAGATGAACATCTCTGAGGCCACAAGGACATTGCAAAGAGAGGGTGTGAAGGAAGTCGCCCTGCAGTTCACTGATCTATCTGGCCTGCTGCATTCTCTATGGGTGCCTTCCGGTTTGTTGCCCAGCGTAGTCGCCGAAGGCATCCACATGGACGGTTCCTCTGTTGACATGGCGGACATAAGCGAGAGCGACTTGAAGCTGATGCCTCGGCTGGACACGCTTGTGGTCCTCCCACCCAGCCTGTTCGCACAAAGGGTAGCAAGAGTGCTCTGCGACCTATACCAGCCGGAGTCAGAGAGACCCTGCGAACTCGACCCAAGGTTCGTTCTCAAGAGAGTCATGGACGATTCCAGGAGGGACCTCGGAAAGTCAGTCACGTACAACGCGTGCAGTGAAATCGAGTACTTCTTGTTCAAGAGGGACGACGCTGGGAACCCGAAGAGATACGACGAGGGAGGGTACTTGGCCAGCCCGCCCGCGGACCTCGGGATCGATACGAGACTGGAGATCACTGACAACCTCAGAAGCGCGGGAGTGGTCGTCGAGAAGCATCATCACGAGGTGCCTCCTGGGAAGTACGAACTGAACCTGACCTACTCTGATGCTCCGAGCATGGCAGACACTATCTACTTGGTCAGATTCATAGTGAAGATGACTGCGGCGCGGAGAGGACTCATTGCATCGTTCATGCCAAAACCCTTCCACGACGGGTACGGAGCAGGACTGCACACCCACGTCAGTCTGACAGATGGAGAGAAGAAACGGAATCTGTTCTACGATCCAAAGGGAGTATATGGGATTAGTGAGACTGCGCTGCACTTCCTCGCCGGCGTACTCATTCACGCAAAGGCCCTGGCCGCGCTCACCAACCCTTCAGTCAATTCCTACAAGAGGCTGGTGCCTGGCTGGGAAGCGCCTGTCTACATTTCGTGGGCCAAGTACAATCGGTCTGTGCTGGTCAGGGTGCCTCCCGGGAAGGGGATGAAAGCCAGGCTAGAGTACAGACCTTCCGATGGAACCTGCAACTTCTACGTTGCATTCGCCGGAATCCTGGCCGCAGGAATGGACGGCATCAGAAGGAAGGCCAAGCCTCCTGAACCAGTGGATGAAGACATCTATGCCATGAGCGAAAAGCAGAGGGCCGCAAGAGGCATCGACGTGCTTCCAGAGAACCTGGGAGAAGCGCTGACCGAGCTCTCTAGAGACAAGTATCTGCAGGAGAAGCTTGGAAGGGCGTTCTGTGACAAGTTCGTTCAGATTCGGACCAAAGAATGGAAGGACTTCAACCGGACGGTGCACGAGTGGGAAAGGAGGAAGTACCTAGAACTTTAGTCTAGGGAAGT
>JBEKAG010000092.1:0-4877 GCA_050015955.1 Nitrososphaerales archaeon | reverse complement strand
AAGGTGAGGGCGAGCCAGCTGATGGCGGTCAGGAAGGCGCTACGGGGCCATGCCGAGGTCTTCGTTGTCAAGAACACACTGGCCATACTCGGCCTGCAGAAGGCCGGAATCAAGAACGCCGACCAGCTGCTCTCTCATCTGACCGGCCAGAACGCCCTGATTTTCTCCGCCTATGACCCGTTCAAGCTCTTCCTCACACTCGACAAGAACAAGGTCTACCTTCCTGCCAGGGCGGGTGACGTCGCCCCCGAGGACATACTGGTCCCGGCAGGAAATACGGGTCTTCCGGCCGGCCCCGTCCTGAGCGAATTCAGGGAGGCGGGCATCCAGACCAAGATCGAGGGCGGCAGCATCTGGGTCAACAAGGATTCGGTCGCGGTGAAGAAGGGCGCACCGATAACACCGAAGCTGGCGAGTCTCCTCTCCAAGCTCAACATCAAGCCGATCAAGGCGGGTCTGACGATTGCCCTCGCGTATGAGAACGGCCTCATCTACGCCGGAGAGCTCGTCGCGATCGACCTAGACAAGTACAGGCAGAGCCTCTTCGATGCCTACGCCTCCTCGCGGGGCTTGGCAATCGCCATAGGCTACGTGACAAAGGAGACCGCGCCCGACATCCTCGCCAGGGCGTTCAGGGAGGCCTTGAGCCTGGCCGTAGAGGCAGGCTTCCTCACCAAGGAGACCGCGCCCGTCATACTCGGCAAGGCTGAGGCCGATGCTGCAGCGCTCACAGCCAAAGCTAGGGAAAAAGGGTTCCAGTAGAGAGAATTCGGAATCCTTCTAACCGAACAGAGACGCGAGACCCTGTAGAGCCTCTTCTTCTTTATTCTCTTCTTCCTTCGGCTTCTCTTCTGCCTTCGGAGGCGCGGCTCCGGGGGCGGCCGCCGCAGGCGGTGCTGCAGCCATTGTAGCAGCGTTCTTCAGGGCCTCATCGATATTCACCTCACTGAGAGCAGACGCCAGTGCCTTGATCTTTACTTCATCTGGGGCAATTCCCGTCGCCTTTACCACGCTGGACAGGCTCTCTTCGTTGATCGGCTTGCCCAGTTTGTGGAGGAGCAGAGCGGCGTAGATGTATTCCATCTCGAATCGCAGACAGGCGCCCTCGGTTCTGTATTTAACCATATCCGAATGGGAAGCCACCTACGTCGGCATTGTTCCTCATCCAACCACCTTTCCTGCGCTAGACTCGCGGCCCAGATGTTTGGAAGCCCCTCTTGGTCCCGACAGAAGTCGTGTTCCATGTTTATCTACATCAAGGGAGAGAGTCTCCCAAAATCAGTGGACTCTTTCAATTGAACGAGAAAAAGGAAGCTCTGAAGTCTAAGTTCTCCGCTGACTACAGACGATATTATCTCGTCGACCTCTTCAAACGGGAAGGCTTTGTCAGAAAGAAGTGCGACAACTGCGGCCGCTTCTTCTGGACCTTGGACCCGGAAAGGGACCGGTGCGACGACTCGCCGTGCTCCCCGTACACCTTCATCGGGTCGCCCCCGACCAGCAAGAAGCTCGACAAAGTAGCGTCATGGAGGGCAATAGAGCGGTTCTTCGTGAAGAACGGGCACACGAGCATCAAACGGTATCCGGTCGTCAGCAGGTGGCGCCCCGACCTCTACTTCACAGTTGCATCAATCATCGACTTCCAGAGGGTCGAGGCGGGCAGAGTCGTCTTCCAGCTTCCGGCCAACCCACTCGTCGTCCCTCAGATGTGCCTCAGGTTCAACGACATTCCCAACGTCGGCGTCAGCGGCAAGCACAACACGTCACTAGTGATGGTGGGGCAGCACAGCATCGCCGACAGGGAGGGCTACTGGAAGGACAGATGCATCGACCTCGACTTCGATCTGATGACGAAAGAGTTCGGCATCCCAAAGAAAGAGATTACGTTCAACGAAGAGGTTTGGGTCGGCTACGGCGCGTTCGGCTACTCCCTTGAGTTCTTCGTCAGGGGTCTGGAGCTCGGCAACGCAGTCTTCACCGCCTTCGAGGGCGAGATCGACGACTACCGGGAGATGAAGGAGAAGGTCGTCGACATGGGGACGGGCCTCAACAGGTGGGCCTGGCTGACCCAGGGGACGGCGACCTGCTACGACACCGAGTTCAAGACCATCCTCAGCAAGATGGACGATCTCTGCAAAGTCGAGGTTGACCGCGGGCTCTTCTTGGAGTATTCGAAGCTCGCAGGGATGATGAACGCAGACGAGTTCGGCTCGCTCTCTGGCCAACGGGAAATCATCGCAAAGAAGCTCGGGGTCGAGAGCCGGAAGCTCGAAGCGCAGCTCGCTCCGCTCGAGGCCATGTACGCGATAGCAGACCACGCGCAGACCCTCCTCTTCGGAATCGCGGACGGAATGCTCCCCAGCAACTCAGGCGGAGGTTACAACCTCAGGATCCTCTATCGCAGGGCTATGAACTTCGTCAACTACCATAAGTTCCCGCTCTCGATTTCCGACGTCGTCAACTGGCATATCGACTACCTGAAGGCGATGTACCCTGAGCTCGAGGAGCACAGGCAGGACGTGGCCGAGGTCCTGGAGGTCGAGGAGTCCCGCTACGCATCCTCTATCGAGCGCGTCTCCAAGATCGTCTCCTCTACAACGACAGGCGGAAAGCCGGTCTCGACCGAAGACCTGATCAGGATGTACGACTCCGATGGCGTCACCCCGGAACAGCTGATCGAGGCTGGGGCGAAGGTTGAGATGCCTGAGAACTTCTACGAAAAAGTACAGGCCAGGCATATCACCCGGAAGTTCGAGGAACCGAAACCCGAGTTCCATATCGGCAGAGTTCCTCCTACGAAGTTGCTTTACTACGAGGATGACGCCGACTTCGACTTCAAAGCTAGGGTCCTGAAGGTCTTCCCAGGCAACAACGTCGTCCTAAACCGGACAGTCTTCTACCCGAGGGGCGGCGGCCAAGAACCCGATCGGGGCATGATTGGCAATGCGAAGGTCGTGGACGTGGAGAGGTACGGCGACATAGTCATCCACAAGCTCGAAGGAAAAGCCCCAAAGTCAGGAGCCCAGGTCGAATGTCACGTCGACGGCCGGCGGAGGACGAGGATAACACAGATTCACACGGCTACGCACATCCTGAACGGCTCATCTAGGCAGTTACTGGGCCCTTGGGCCTGGCAACACTCGGCATTCAAGGAGGAGGACTACGGCAGGATCGACATAACCCACTTCTCCCACCTCACCGAGCAGGAGGTGCAGAAGATCGAAGACCTGGCCAACCAAGTCGTAAGGAAGAACATGAAGATCAAGAACACCTTCATGCCCAGGCGGGAGGCCGAGGAGAAGTACGGCTTCAGGCTTTACCAAGGCGGGGTCGTTCCAGGCAGTAGCGTCAGGGTCGTTGACATAGGCGGCTGGGACATCGAGGCCTGCGGCGGGACCCACACCCGGACTACCGGTGAGGTCGGCCTCGTCAAGATCACGAAGGTTGAGCGCATCCAGGACGGGGTCGAAAGAATCGAGTTCGTTGCCGGCGAGGCGGCGATCGAGTACATCCACCGTATGGATTCTGAACTGCAGGAGCTATCAAACGTTCTTGGCACCCAGAAAGAGAACCTCTCCAGGGTCGCCAAGGCCCTGCTCCAGGACTTCGAGGCGGCACGGACAAGGGAAAAGGCTCTGGGCCAGACATTGGTTGACCTGTCGACCGCCAACGTCGTCTCCCAGGCGAGGCAGGCGGGCTCGACAAAGCTATATGTCTCGAAGCGTCCACCGTTCGGCGAGGAACAGATTATTGCTCAGGGACAGAAGAGCGTTTCATCCGAGCCCTCGCTGATCTACATCAGCTTCTTCCCTGCCGGCAACTCCGCACGCGTAATCTGCTTCGTAGGCTCCGCCGCCCGGCAGCATGGGTTCTCCGCAGGCGAAATAGTAAGGAAGGTGGCTCCCGCTCTCGGAGGCTCAGGAGGCGGCTCCGCCGCCTTTGCCCAGGGAGGTGGCCCCCTGGTCGACAAGATCGATGAGGCTGCCGCTCTGGCCGACAGGCTTCTGCTGGGTCCTCCGAGTTGAAGTGATTGGCTAACAGGGAGAAGTACTGGCTCAAGGTTTGGGCAGACAGACGGGTCTTCGAGCCCGATCCAGTGGTCGGCAAGAAGAAGATTTTCGTCACCGTCCCGTACCCGTACATGAATGGCCCGGTTCACGTTGGCACAGCCTTCACCGCCGCACGCGTTGAGTTCTACGCCAGGTTCAGGAGAATGCAGGGCTTCAACGTCCTCTTCCCGTGGGCGTGGCATTGGACTGGCAAGTCGATCGTCGGGATGAGCTACAGGCTGAAGCAGGGCGACAAGGCAGTCAAGCGGGCCTTCGTGGAAGTGGACGGTGTTCCCGAGTCCGAGGTCGAGAAGTTCGTCGACCCTGAGTACCTAGCGTCATACTACACGAAGGTCAGCAGGCAGGTGATGAAGGACACAGGGTTCTCAATCGACTGGAGGAGGGAGTTCAGGACCGTGGACCCCGCGTACCGGAAGTTCGTAGAATGGCAGTATCTCAAGCTTAGGGAACTCGGCTATGTCGTGCAAGGGACCCACCCAGTTGTCTGGTGCTCCTTCGACAGGAGTCCGACCGGGGACGCCGACAGGATGGAGGGCGAGGGAGTCTCGCCCGAGGAGTTCAACCTGGTCAAGTTCCACCTAGGAGAGTCCGCCTTGGTGGCAGCTACACTGAGGCCTGAAACTATCTACGGCGCGACCAACGTCTGGGTCAACCCCAACTCGCAGTACTCCGAGGCCAGAGTCGACGGGGAGCTTTGGGTCGTGAGCTCCTCGGCACTGACAAGGTTGGTTGAGCAGAAGCACGAGGTCACGCCTGTACGGTCCTTCAAGGGCTCCGAGCTGGTCGGCAGGTATGTGATGGCCCCCC
>JBEKAG010000091.1:0-4890 GCA_050015955.1 Nitrososphaerales archaeon | reverse complement strand
TCGCACCTCGAGATAGCATTCGGTCGCCGATTTTTTCACCATCTCCTCGTGCGATGCGAGGATCAGTCTGGTCCCAATCCCTTTACCCCTGTGCTCCTCTTCCACCGCCACCGAGACCACGTGCCCTTTCCGCGCGAGTCCCAGCCGCTTCAGCTGAGAGAAGCCATATTCTATCCGGCACATGATATACCCGACCATAACGCCGTGCAACTCCGCTACCAAGAAGGTCTCGGGAAACTCTGACAGTATGTCGTAGTAGAAGTAGTCGGAGTAGTGCTCGGGGAGAGTCTTCATATTGATCTCGATGATGGAGGGGATGTCTTCTCTGTCGCATCGGTGTATCTCGTAGTCACCGAGCTTCGCTACGACGGCTTTCTGCAAACCCGTTCATTCGCCGACCCCCCCGGTGGTTAAATCTTGCTGAATCCACAGGAACTCCTTATTATCGGACGGAGGAATGGCCGCCTAGTTGTCGGCGCAGCCAATAGACTTGGAAGCGTCTGTCCGCTTGAAGTTCACGGTCACGGATAGCTTCCGGCTCCCGGACGAAGAAATGGAGTTCAAAGTCGCATACAAACCCGACTCCAGGGGGAAGTTCGTCGAGCTCTGCCGGGAATTCGGGGCATCAGGTTTCACTCCTAGGCTCGTGGGAACCCAGGAGGAGGCCTTCCTCTTCGTACGGAAGGCGCGAACGGTCGGAAGGCAGCGGTCGAGGGTCCCGATCATCCTCGCCCTTCTCACGCTGGGGTCAGTCGTCGTATTCGGGCTTTTATTGGCGGTCATATACGAGCAATATGCCCCGTCCGTACCGGGGAGGTTCGTAATCGTCCTGTACGGGGCCGCTGTCATGGCTGTCGTGTCGGCCCATGAATTCGGTCACATATTCGTCTCGCGCAGGAAAGGTGAAGCTCCTCCGGCCCCCTACTTTCTGCCCGGAATCCCCGTTGTCACCCAGGCCCTCCCGACGCTAGGAATCATCTCACGCCAAAGGGAGCCCGCCATTAACAGGAACCGGTTCTTCGACGTTATCCTCGTTGGGCCACTCATGGGCCTCGTCGTCTCGCTGGCTCTGTACGCCCTCGGTGGCCTCTTGGCAGTCCAGTCTGCCGTGCCCCTGCAGAGCTGCCAGCAGGTCAACGGCACAGCGACGCTGTGCCCAAGTGTCATTCAGATGGGCTTGGATGCAGTCGTAGGGCCCCTCTTGCCACATGTCGGCGTCGGCTATTCCGCTCTTTCCCCCCTGTCAGACGGAGCGACTGTGGGGCTGATTCTCACCTTTGTCGGCCTGCTCCCTATGACCTCCTTTGACGGGGGGCATCTATCGAGTCTCGTGTGGGGGGCCGGGGTCTCGAGGATTGCGACCTATCTGGCCGTCATTCTGCTGATTTCGATAGACCTCCCCACCTATTGGGCGTTAGCTGTCGTGGTGCTTCTTCTAATGAGCTTGAGTCGAGACTCCGGGCCTCAGCTGCTCGATGAGATTTCTCCTTTATCGGAGACTAGAAGATGGCTGTACCTAGGTGCGCTCGCTCTTGCGTTGCTCTGCATGCCCCTACCCCAGACCATTGTAGGGTTCCCGCTAGGCTGACCCGATTCTGCATTCAGCGGCACGGGTTACCACGTTCATCTTTCCTGACCTACCTAGCTTGTTCAGGAGTCTCCCGATCGCCTCCCCGGACCCCCTCGCGGTCGCGAGTCCCAGCTTCGATTTTGCGTAGACTTCGGGCAGACCCGAGAGGAGGAGCACGTCGTACATGTCTTTCAGCTTGGTGAGGTAGAAGAAATCCTCGAGGCCGTCGACATATGCCTCTCTCCTTCTCCCTCCTTCGCCTGAGAGCCTTCCCGTGGCTGCCATGTCAAGAGCGGTCGAGCCGAGCCCCTCCGAGCACTCTGATATGAGAAGGACCGAGCCCGATTTCCTGACCCCCGATAGTGCGTTCCACGCCGTTCTCAACGCAGACGAGAGGGTGTCGTCGTAGCCCCTTCCTCCTATCCCGATCACGATAGCTTTCTCAGGCGAGACGCTAACGCTGAGGAAGCTGCTCTTGATGGCG
Source organism: Nitrososphaerales archaeon (assembly GCA_050015955.1). GTDB lineage: Archaea > Thermoproteota > Nitrososphaeria > Nitrososphaerales > Gagatemarchaeaceae > UBA183. The sequence goes on along the minus strand of JBEKAG010000091.1, from coordinate 2,836 downwards.
TCGAAAGGGGCGTCCTCCATTACTGTCTTCACCTTCCCTCCTCTTGGGAGGACGTCGATGAAACTTGCTTCTGTAATTCCTTCGGCAATGCCTTCTATCGCCTCCCTCGACTTCGTCTTCTCAAAGGGAGAGGGCTCCATTTCCGTCCTCGCCTTGGCAGCCTCCCTGTGGGAGTGGGCGACCCAGTTCAGACACGCTTCGACCCTCGTGTCGGCGATCCCGAACAGGGGATCGGGCCGCGGGGTGCCGACGAAGAGTTTGACCCCCTTTTCGGTCAGTTCTCGTGCAAGAGTTGTCTCTCCTGCTTGGGGGGGGATAGGTGGGGGAAGCGTCGTGACCCTGCCCTTGAGCTCCGGCGCAGCAGACTCAATTCTCCTGGGCGCAGCGGAGAAGATTCTCCGCGGCGCCTCGAAGGCTAGCCCGGGGGCGAGTTCCCGCAGAAGCTCGGCAGTGGTCGGAGAAGCGTCACAAATGAAAAGCGCTGAGGCCCGTCTCATTGCCTCGAGCAACCTTTCCGTCTCGATGACGGCCCTCTCGGCCTGGGGGTCCACAACCGCGCCCAGATTCTCGGCCTGGACTGTTACAAGGGTCTCTACTGAGCCATAGGGAATCCAGAGTTCCGGCAAACATCAACTCAGGTTCGGCGTTGGTTTTTAAGCTCGAAGCGAGGGGCCATTCGTATGGCCTGGAAGACACGCCGCTCTCAGATAAGCGCTCTAGCAGAGGGGCTGGTCAAGGCAGGGGCGCTTCAGTTTGGCACTTTCACTCTTCCTGACGGCAGGGAGAGCTCTTACTACATCAACCTGAGAGGTATTTCGAGCTACCCGGGGCTCTACAATCTGGCGTTCGATTCTATGTCCCGACTGGTTTCAGGGAAGGCTCCGAAGGTGAAGGTAATATGCGGAGTGCCAATTAGCGGCCTCGCTCTGGCCGCACCCATAGCGCTCTCGCTGAAGAAGCCGCTCATCTACGCTAGGAGCTCCCGACAGGGCAGCGGTCGGATAATCGAGGGCGAGGTCCGACCCGGCTGGAAAGTCATCGTGGTGGACGATCTTTCGACAACGGGCAAGACAATCCTCGCTTCGGCGAAAGCCGTCCAAGAGGAAGGAGGAGAGGTCAGCGACGCGGCGGTCTTGGTTGACAGGATGGAAGGGGCCAGGGAAAGACTCAGCAAAGAAGGGATCGCTCTTCACTGTATGACAGATGTCATGGAGCTGGCCGACACGCTCTTCTCGATGGAACTAATCGGCCCAGGAGACCTGAAAGCGATCACAAGATCGGTTGGAAACCGTCAGTAGACCATCAGGTTCTTCTCTTCAAGTGTCACGTGGAGATTGTTGACGGCCCTGTAGACTTCACTTTCTTTCTTTGCACCTGTGCAGACGAGCTTACCGGACGCGAACAGCAATATCACTGTCTTTGGGTCTGCCATCCTGTGAATAAGGCCGGGGAACTGCTCAGGCTCATACATCGACTTTGGGAGCACCCTCGCGGCCTCCTCTAGGTGGACTTTGCCACCAAGGCTGGCCGAAGCGACTATGTTCTGAATCTCGACTACCGCCTCGTTCTTGATTGGAATCTTGCCTTTCTTCAGCTGTCTTACGACCTCTTCTACTGCCTTGCGAGCCTGTTCCTCGGACTTCGCCCCTGTGCAGACCATTTTGCCTGAACTGAAGATCAGAGTTGCCGTCTTGGGGTTCCTGAGACGGAAGACAAGGCCAGGAAACTGATCGGGATGGTACTCCACGGTGACGAAGTTCTTTGTGATGAGGTTGAGGTCGACTGTCTGGTTGATGGATGCAGAAGCGACGACGTTCTCGATGCTGACGATTGCCTTTGTCTGTGGCATCAGAGAGCCGAGGTTATCTTAGTATATAAAGGGTATATAAGACGACGAGAGAGATTCTGGGAAGTCATCGTCGGATTGACGGTTCTTTTTGATCTGGAAACTTCCGTCGGATGGGGAGGCGAGGCAGGATTCCCGACGGCTCTGTTAGAACTTCGGGACACGGCTCAGGATTTTGTCTCTGTAGACTTCGTCTCCTTATTCTTCGTCAGACCCAGGATATCCCTGATGAAAGTATCTACATCGAATTGAGACGCCTCCACAATGGCGTGTGAAGTCAACGCGACCTCACCGAACTTGCCTTTGAACCTGTATTTTGTCCCCTGCTCGTCGTCTTCCGATGAAGACATACTCTCCTTCCGCGACGAAGACGGAATATGCCCTTTTTGGCGCTAATCCAGTCTGACAGCTTCGTGAAGTCTGCGGTTCATTGACAGTCTTTTCGGATTGTTAGCAAACGCATGAACAATCAGATGAGTTCCTCGATGATTTAGTCGCTCTTGGCCGCGTTCTGGATTATCGTCATCCATTCGTTCTCTCCCTTGACTTTGAGCGCGCGCACAGATAAGAGAATCCGACGCATGCTTTACAGAATCACGAGAGACTTTCGGCGTTCGGATCCGACTGCCCCTCTTGAGGGGTTCGCCTTCTTCTGAACTCCGAGGCGATGATTACCAAGAAGATCAGGAACGCAAGAATGTAATTCACCCCATACGGGAGGGACGCGAGCGTCTCGACATACGGGACCACGAAGACAACCTTTCCGGCGAGGCAGTCTTGTTGAATCGGGGTCAGGGCTATGCCCGAATCCTGATCGGGCAGGGGGTTGTTGTCTCCCTGCGTTATGAAGCCGCCATCCGGCGTGCCGCTGACGACTCTGTGGATGACAGAGAAGTCTTCGTCGGAGCATGGAGGAGTGTAGACTACGATGTCCCCGATATGCACATCATTCATCGAGACAGGCTGAATGACGACGAGGTCTCCCCCTTC
>JBEKAG010000090.1:0-4971 GCA_050015955.1 Nitrososphaerales archaeon | reverse complement strand
AGCTCGCATCCGAAATCGTTGAGGTTGTCGACAACTGGGTGGAACGAGACGCGCGCTGACTTCAGTGTGAGAGTCACAATGGAGGCGACGGTGGCACCTTCAGAAGACCCAAAGAAGGTCTTGGATGCAATGAAGAACATCCTCGTCGAAAATGCCGTGCTGATAGACCATGATAGCGGGATGGTCAAGTTGATCTCGGACAAGGCAAGCTCTCTCAGCGCGATACGAAACCAGTTGAGGGATAGGCATATCAGAGGAGCTGCAAGGAAGCTGTTCCTCTCAGAGCTGAAGGGCGACTCGACTTCTCTTATGCTAAACAGGCAGGCAGCCACGGCGGGCGTTGCGGCCCTCTGCAGTGTCGCGGACGAGTCGCCTCTCGGCCCGATTTACATGATAATCAGGTCGAATCAAATCACAACAGTAGTCGATTGGCTCACGGCCTACGATGAAGGGTAGTCCACTTCTATCTTCAATCCGTCTTTTGCGGCGATTGTCTCCGGGAAGACGGAACGGGCCTGCCTGACCAGGCTCGCCACGCTAGTATAGCGGGCGCTGAAATGAGTGAGGACGAGACGGTGCACGCCCGCATTTTTCGCGGTCTCGGCAGCCTCGAGACAGGTGCTGTGCTTCCTCTCCACCGCCTTTTCCTTATCCTTTCCATGGAAGGTAGAATCGAAAATCAGAAGGTCGCACCCGGAAAAGAACCTCGTGAGTCTTGGAGAAGGCCTAGTGTCGCCAGAGTATCCAATCTTCCTCCCTGGCCGTGTCGGGCCCATCACCTCTGAAGGAGATATCGTCCGACCGTCCATCTGAACCTTCCTTCCCTTCTGGAGCTTCGACCACAGTCTGCCCTCTGGGATACCGAGAGCCTGGGCCTTCTCTGGAAAGAAGACCCCAGGCCTCCTCTTTTCCTCGACGATGTAGGAATAAGCCTCCACGGAATGAAGCGCCTTCGTCGCCCTGACCTTGAAATCGTTCGTATGAAGAACTGTCCCCTGTCTTGCTGGCGAGAAGTTGACCGCGAAAGTCAATCCGATGTGCAAGAGTTCCGCAGTCACTTCGAGCCACTTTAGCAGCTTCTGCGGCCCGACTACGTTTAGCGGCTTCCTCCGCTGGGCGAGGCTCATGGTTTGAAGGAGCCCTAGCAGGCCCGTGACGTGGTCGCCGTGCAGATGAGAGATGAGGATAGAGGTCTCCTTGTTCAGGCCGACCCCGTGGTTCAGGACCTGACGTTGGACCCCCTCTCCACAGTCCATCAAGATGACGCTACCTTCTCTCTGGATTGCGACCGCCGGTAGCCCTCGCCAATGCGTAGGAGCCGCTGAGCTGGTTCCCAGAAAGGTCACTGTGAGCTTGGCCGAATCTACCTCCTCCTCAGGATGGTGATTGTCCTCGTGAGGAACTTATGAACGTAGAGGTGGTGCTCTTCTTCGAGGGTCATCATAGCTGACCCCTCGATCTTCAGCGTCTGCGGGTGCATGACGACCATCCGCGAGCCTTCCTTGAGAAGCATGGGCATGATCGTGAGTGTCTTCTGCAACACGTCCCGCGGATCGATTCCCCTGGTGCTGGAGGCCCGTCCATAGGGAAGGTCGGTCGCAATTGCGTCCACGTGTCTCACAGGATGACCAAATGCGTCGGCGCGGATGACCCCCATCCACTCCTGGCCAAAGTTCCTCATGTTTGCAAGTGACCCTAGCGTCATCTTTGAGACCAAGTCCGACGCGACGACCCTCGCACCAACTTCGAAGGCTTCAATCGCCAGACTGCCAGTCCCTGAAAAGGGGTCGAGGAAGATTTCACCCTCCTTGAACCTGCTGAGGTTGACCAACGCGCGAGCCAGCTTGGGGAAGATGGCAGACGGGTGGAAAAAGGGGCGCGCCCGAGGCCGGCGGCTCGACCATGCCTGGTTCATTTCGCGGGGTTTGGTCAGAACCACGTAGTTCTTCTTGCCTCGGACCAGACTGAACTCAAAGTCGGGATTCTTGAGGTCGACCGTCGCGTCGACACCTCTGAGAACTGACCTCGGATCAAGACCGGGCTTCCTGCCTCCCAAATCGAAATTGCGAAGCCTCACGCGCCTTCCTAGTACATCCTTCTGAGCGTCGGTTGGTCCCTCAATCAAACGACCCACTCTTCGTGAGAAAGCGACCCGAGAGGCGACAAGGAACGGATCGGCGAGTGAATCGACAAGCAGGACCCGCTTCTCGGGCGACTCGAACTTGGATCCGGGGTCATATGTGAGGAAGAGGGCTCTCGCCTCGGCCTCGGGAACGGAGGTCCCTTCTCCCGACAGCAGGACCAGAGACCTATTCATCGAGAGTCTTCATATGTGCGACAAGGGCTTCCGAAACATCGACCTTACTGAACTGGCCCGAGACTGTATTGGTTCCGATAATCGTCATTACCCCCGCCCTATGCAGCTTCTGTAGGGCGTCCCCGACGAACAGCCCGTGTACGCAGACGGCCAGGACTGCCTTCGCACCCTGGTTCAAGACCGCCTCGGCAGCGGCGCGTATCGTACCGCCTGTGCTGATGATGTCGTCAATAATGATGACCTCCTTTCCCTTGACCTCGAGCTTGGCATCCTTCAGCTTCACGTCTCCGCTGACCCTGTCGCGCGTCTTCGAGATCTGAAGAAATCTAGCACCATATAACTGTGCGAAGGCCTCCGTCCTTCTCGAGCTTCCGAAGTCCGGGGAGATGACTACCGGGTCGCTCAATTTGAGCTCGCTCTTGGCATACTCAACGAGGGTTGGGATCGCGGAGACGCTGTAGGCAGGAAAAGAGAAGAGGGACAGCCCCTCTGCAGAATGGATGTCGACGGTCACGAGTCTTCTGACTCCAACAGAACGCATCAAATGGGCCACGACGCCGAGAGTGACCCCTTCGCCAGGTAGAAACTCCTTGTCCTGCCTTGCATATGCGAGGTAGGGCACGACAGCAGTAATCCTAGCTCCTTCCTGGCTCAGATGGTGAGAGGCGAGCAAGAGCTGGAATAGGTGGGTGTCTACAGGCGGGTACGTTGATTGGACGAGAAAGATGTTCTTCCCCGTAACTTTCTCCTCTGACGAGAACCTCGTCTCACCGTCGGGAAAGACCTTGAATTCCGCCTTGAGAAGAGATAGACCAAGCTTCGCGGCTACCGTCTGGCCCAACTCCTCGGAGGCCGGACCGGCGAGGACAAGCTTCTCGGCCATCGTTGTCGAATTGGCTTCGCTCCTGTTCGTATTTAACGGATTGCTGTGACCGAAGAGTTCTTGGCGCTGACAGGAATGGTTAAGGCATAGTCGGGCGGGAGAGGTCACGAACAATTGGACCAAATCTGCCCTGAATGTGGCGTTGGAGTAATGATGTACGACATACCCACGAAGCGCTTTGGTTGCAAGAACTGCGGTGCATTCCTCACGAGAGACCAGCTCTCTGACCTCAGGTACAAGCAGAAGACTCCTGTCGAGGACGAACGACGCAAGCGGTCCAGGCAGCAGTCTGACTATCTAGAATGGTGGCTGAGCGGGAACAAAGAACAATAACAAGCCTTCCAATGGGAATGGCGCCCGGACGAACCTCTAGCGGAGCGTCTTTCTGCTATTCCTCGGCGGCTGAAGTGCAGCGAAAGGACATCACGTGTCGCCTCGCTCATATCCAGTTTCCTCGCCTGTTCAGCCGTGAACCATCCGAATTCTGAGGACTCTCCATTCAACCGCACCCTTCCCCCGGTGCGGCAAGCGAGGTAGTCGACTAGAACGTAGTGATACCGTGGTCTCGACATTTCGCCTAGATGTATGTCTGTCGCTACGTCCAGCAGCCCTTCTAGCCGTACGGCAAGGCCGGTCTCCTCCTTGACCTCTCGAACCACTGCGTCCTGGACTCTCTCGCCAAGCTCGACCAAGCCGCCCGGGAGCGCCCAGCGGCCCTCGTTAGGAGGATACTTCCGTTTAATCAGGAGGACTCTGGGTCCTTCGTATACAACAGCCCCCGCTCCAACGAGCGGCCTGGATGGGTACTCTCTCCTAGCCTTCATTGGCTTGGAGGGGCCTGATAGTCGTTTTAAGCCTGCGACACGGGCGACCTGCCATGGTCAGGGTCGAGATGCTGGCAATTGGAAGGGAGCTCCTGATTGGGAGGACCCTGAATACCAATGCTCAGTGGATAGGAAAGAGGCTGGCCCGAAAGGGAACGCGTCTGGCAGAGGTCACGACGGTCGATGACGACTTGGGGGAGATAGCCGCCGGGTTGAAGGGTTGCCTCGAAAGGAAAGCTGACTTTCTGATTGTTGTTGGGGGGCTCGGACCGACGCCCGATGACATGACCCTCAGGGGAATATCGAAAGGGATCGGCAAAGGATTGAGACTCGACGGACGGGCCCTTTCAATGATCAGGGAACATTACGCAAAACGTAACCTCGGCAGCTTCAAGATGACCCCCGCAAGGAAGAAGATGGCAATCCTACCAATCGGTGCGAGACCCGTCCCTAACGAGATGGGGACTGCTCCCGGGGTCAGATTGGAATTTGAGGGGACGACAGTCTTCTGCCTGCCGGGAGTCCCTTTGGAAATGAAGAGTATCTTCAGAGAATCCGTCGAGCCTGAGATTGCCAAGAGGCTCGGAAGGCTCCACAGGAAGTACATCAGGCTGAAAATCGAAGGAATCTACGAGTCAGCGCTGGCCCCGATAATCGAGTCTGAGCTAAATAAGCATCTAGGCGCGTACGTCAAGTCACACCCTAGAGGACTCAAGGAAGGAAGATCCAGGATCGAGCTTGACATAGCAACGGTCGGCGAGGATAGGAACGAGACGGAAAAATCGGCGATTCAAATCGCGCACGAAATCAAGAACGAGGTTGAGACTGCGGGAGCAAGAGTAGTCTCGGAGAAAGGGACGGACAACAGGGGGAAGTGACACGAGTTGGACATGGTACTAATCACTGGAACCGCAGGGTCTGGCAAATCCCTTCTAACCAGTGCGCTC